>DASUXS010000327.1:0-4678 GCA_036377855.1 Moraxellaceae bacterium | reverse complement strand
GCGGACTCAGGCTGGCGCGTGACCGTGCCTCCCTGCAGCTCTACGCCATAGGTGCGATGAGCATGTTCGGCGCCATGCTCTTCACCTACCTGGGTGCGCGGCGGCTGCCATCGGGGATGATTTCCGTCCTGTTCGGCCTGTCGCCGCTGATGGTGGGGCTGCTGTCGCGGCTCTTCCTGCGCGATGTGCGTTTCTCGGTGCTGCAGTGGAGCGGCATGGTGCTGGGTGTGCTGGGCCTGGCGGTGATTTTCCTGGAGGGGGACTCGCTGTCCTCGATACACGGTCCCAGCGTGTTGCTGGTGCTGACCGGCGTGCTGAGCTATGCCGTCTCCGCCATGTGGATCAAGCAGCGGCCGCAGCACCTGCCGCCGCTGGTGCAGACCACGGGCGCGCTGTGGATGTCGGCGCTGGGTTGCGTGCTGGTGCTGCCGGTATTGGGTGGTCCCGTGCCCACGCATCTGCCAGGGCCGGTGACCGTGGTGGCCTTGCTGTATTCGGCCAGCATGGGCTCCATCGTGGCCATGCTCTGCTATTTCTTCCTGCTGCAGCGCATTGCCGTGGGCACCATGGCGCTGACCACGCTGATCACGCCGGTGTTCGCACTTCTGCTGGGGGTGCTGGTCAACCATGAGCGTTTCCATGCGGAAACGCTGTGGGGCATGGCGCTCATCCTGCTGGGGCTGTCAGCCTATTACGAGCAGGAGTTGCGGCGGCTGCTGGCGCGGCGTGCACCGGCAGAGGCAAATTGAAGCGGGCTGAAGCTACTGGATATGAAAGCCTTCGACGGGCGCATGGTGCTCCACCCAATGCGTTTCGACATGGTCGACACGCGACTGGGCAGGGCCGTGGTGCGCCCAGGCCAGCAGGCTCTTCAGGTTTTTTTCTTCGCCTTGGGCAAGGAGTTCAACACGGCCATCCGGCAGGTTGCGCACCCAGCCCGTGAGCTGCAGGGTATGCGCCATGCGTTGCGCATTGGCGCGGAAGGACACGCCCTGCACCAGGCCGCTGATGAAAAGATGCAGCTGCCTGGGGCCTGGCGAAGGTGGCGCGGAGGTGGTCACGGATTCTCTTCTGACAGCGACTGCAGGATGCCGGTCTGCGCACCGCAGGAGACGCGCTCCACCATCTTGTCGCCGTCCCAGGATTCCAGGTGCACATCGAACTTCCACAGCCGGTGCAGGTGCTTGAGCACGTCCTGGGTGGCTTCGCCCAGCGGGCGGCGGTTGTGGCGCACATGGTGCAGCGTGAGCGAGCGGTCGCCGTGGCGGTTCACATTCCAGACCTGGATATTGGGCTCGTTCATGCTCAGGTTGTACTGGTTCGACAGCGCCTGCCGTACGCGCCGGAAACCGGAGTCGTCATGGATGGCGGCCACTTCCAGCTCGCGCTTCTGGTCATCATCCAGGATGGCGAACATCTTGAATTCACGCATCACCCGCGGTGACAGGAACTGCTGCACAAAGCTTTCATCCTTGAAGCTCTGCATGGCGAATTTCAGCGTGCCCAGCCAGGGCGTGCCGGCAATGTCCGGGAACCAGCGCCGGTCTTCCTCGGTGGGGTTTTCGCAGATGCGCTTGATGTCCTGGAACATGGTGTAGCCCAGCGCATAGGGATTGATGCCACGGTAGTAGGGGCTGTCGAAGCCCGGCTGGTAGACCACGGCGGTATGTGACTGCAGGAATTCCAGCATGAAGCCGTCGGTGACCAGGCCATCGTCATAGAGATGGTTGAGCAGGGTGTAGTGCCAGAAAGTGGCCCAGCCTTCATTCATCACCTGGGTCTGGCGCTGCGGATAGAAGTACTGGGCGATCTTGCGCACGATACGCACGATCTCGCGCTGCCAGGGTTCCAGCAAGGGCGCATTCTTCTCCACGAAGTACAGCAGGTTTTCCTGCGGCTCTTCCGGCCAGCGTTTGCGCCGGGCTTCTTCCTCTTCCTTCTTGTTGCGGAAAGGAATGGTGCGCCAGAGTTCGTTCACCTGCTGCTGCAGCGCCTCTTCGCGTTCATCCTGGCGCAGCCGTTCTTCCTCGGCGGAAATGGGGTAGGGGCGTTTGTAGCGGTCCACGCCGTAATTCATCAGGGCATGGCAGGAGTCCAGGATGGCTTCCACTTCGCGCACGCCGTGGCGCTCCTCACACTGGCGGATGTAGTTCTTGGCGAAGAGCAGGTAGTCGATGATGCTGCTGGGATCCGTCCAGGTGCGGAACAGGTAGTTGCCCTTGAAAAAGGAATTGTGGCCGTAGCTGGCATGGGCGATCACCAGGGCCTGCATGGTCATGGTGTTTTCTTCCATGAGGTAGGCGATGCAGGGGTTGGAATTGATCACGATCTCATAGGCCAGGCCCATCTGGCCGCGGCGGTAGGAGTTTTCCGTGGACACGAAATGCTTGCCGAAGGACCAGTGGTTGTAGCCTATGGGCATGCCCACCGAGGAATAGGCATCCATCATCTGTTCGGAAGAAATGACTTCGATCTGGTTGGGCCAGGTATCCAGGCCGTAGATCTCGTGCGCGATACGGCCTATTTCCTCGTCATAACGGCGTATGAGGTCGAAGGTCCATTCCGAGCCGGTAGATATGGGGTCGCGACGACTCATGCTTTTTTCCTGGAAAAAAGTTCACGGAAGACAGGATAGATGTCCCCTGCCTCTATGATCTGCTGCATGGCGAAGACACCGGTCCAGTCCGACTTCACGCCCTCATAGGCTTCCCACAGTGCCTGGTGTTCGCGCGGCGTGATCTCGATATAGGCGAAGTACTGCACCAGCGGCATGATGTTGTCGGCCAGCAGCTTCTGGCAGATGGGGGAGTCGTCATTCCAGTTGTCGCCGTCCGAGGCCTGGGCGCCGTAGATATTCCATTCGTCCGCCGGATAGCGCTCGACCATGATTTCCTGCATGAGCTTGAGGGCGCTGGACACGATGGTGCCGCCGGTTTCGCGGGAATAGAAGAACTCCTCCTCGTCCACTTCCTTGGCGCTGGTGTGGTGGCGTATGAAGACCACGTCGATCTTCTTGTAATTGCGCTTGAGGAAAAGATAGAGCAGCAGGAAAAAGCGCTTGGCCATGTCCTTCATGCTCTGGTTCATGGAGCCGGACACGTCCATCAGGCAGAACATCACGGCCTGCGAGCTGGGTTTGGGCACCTTGATATGGTGGTTGTAGCGCAGATCGAAGGTGTCGATGAAGGGGATGCGTTCGATGCGCCGTTTCAGCTTTTCGATTTCATCGCGCAGTTCGCGGGTGCGGGCCACACGTTCCGGCGAACTGTCCTGGCGCAGCAGCTCGGCCAGCTCGGCTTCCGCCGCCTTCAGGCGTTTGCGCGCGCCGGCACCCAGCGCAATGCGCCGCGAGGTCGCCGCACGCAGGCTGCGCACGATATTGATCTTGGAAGGATTGCCGTCATAGACGATGCCGGCATTCTGCCACTGGAAAGTCTCCATGCCGGCCAGGCGACGCTTCACCAGGTTGGGCAGTTCCAGGTCATCGAAAAGGAAGTTCAGGAACTCTTCCTGCGAAATCGAGAAGCTGAATTCGTCTTCGCCCTCGCCGGAATCCGAAGCCTTGCCATCCCCATTGCCGCTGCCACCACCTTCCGGCCGTTTGATACGGTCGCCGGTGGAGAATTCACGGTTGCCGGGATGCACCATCTCGCGTTCGCCGCCGCTGCCGTGGTGGAAAACCGGTTCGGAGATGTCGCGGGTGGGAATGGTGACGCTTTCGCCGTGGTCCATGTCGGTGATGGAGCGGCGCGTGACGGCATCGGCCACGGCTTCTTTTATCTGGCCGCGGTAGCGTTCGAGAAAGCGCTGGCGATTGACCGTGCTTTTGTTACGGCCATTGAGACGGCGGTCGATGATGTAGGACATGACCCCTCACGTTTTTCTCTCCCTCTCCCCGCTGTTCTTGTGAAAGAGGGGAGAGGGTTGGGGTGAGGGGCAGCGGCTTCGGCTACCACCCCTCACCCTGGCCCTCTCCCCGCGTGCGGGGAGAGGGGATTGGCTATGACTGCTGCTGGATTACTGTTATTCGATCACTGGGCCTTGCGTACGCGCAGATACCACTCGGACAGCAGGCGTACCTGTTTCTCGGTATAGCCGCGTTCCACCATGCGTTTGACGAAGTCCTGGTGTTTCTGCTGGTCGCCCTTGGAGGCCTTGGGATTGAAGGAAATCACCGGCAGCAGGTCTTCCGTGTTGGAGAACATCTTCTTCTCAATCACGGTGCGCAGCTTTTCATAGGACAGCCAGGCCGGGTTGAAGCCGTTGTTGTTGGCGCGGGCACGCAGCACGAAGTTAACCACCTCGTTGCGGAAGTCCTTGGGATTGGAGATGCCGGCCGGCTTCTCGATTTTCTCCAGCTCCTCGTTGAGGGCGGCGCGGTTGAAGATTTCGCCGGTGTCCGGATCGCGGAATTCCTGGTCCTGTATCCAGAAGTCGGCGTACTGCACATAGCGGTCGAAGATGTTCTGGCCGTATTCCGAGTAGGACTCGAGATAGGCGGTCTGGATTTCCTTGCCGATGAACTCGATGTAGCGCGGTGCCAGGAATTCCTTGAGGAAGCGCAGGTAGCGGTCCTGCTGGTCCTGCGGGAACTGCTCCTGCTCGATCTGGGTTTCCAGCACGTGCAACAGGTGCACGGGATTGGCCGCCACCTCGGAGTGGTCGTAGTTGAAGACGC
>DASUXS010000326.1:0-3366 GCA_036377855.1 Moraxellaceae bacterium | reverse complement strand
CTGACATCTTTCCCCAACAGTTTGTGGCATGCGGCCGCACTCCCCTTTCCCGTATACTCACCGGTCGCTTTTTCGTCCGCCCGGGCCCGTCTGGCCCTGTTTCGCGGCACTCCCACCGGCCCTGAGGCTTGCATGGACAAGATCACCATCCGCGGCGCGCGCACCCACAATCTCAAGAATGTCGACCTGGACATCCCGCGCGACAAATTCGTTGTCATCACCGGCCTCTCCGGCTCCGGCAAATCCTCGCTGGCTTTCGACACGCTGTATGCGGAAGGCCAGCGCCGTTATGTGGAATCGCTGTCCGCCTATGCACGGCAATTCCTGTCGCTGATGGAAAAGCCGGACGTGGACCATATCGAAGGACTGTCGCCGGCGATTTCCATCGAGCAGAAATCCACCTCGCACAATCCGCGCTCCACCGTCGGCACCATCACGGAAATCTACGACTACCTGCGCCTGCTCTATGCCCGCGCCGGCATCCCGCGCTGCCCCGACCACGATGTCGCGCTGGAAGCGCAGACCGTGTCACAGATGGTGGACCAGGTGCTGGCCCTGCCCGAAGGCACGGCCATCATGCTGCTGGCGCCGGTGGTGCAGGATCGCAAGGGCGAACATCTGCATGTGTTTGAACAGCTCAAGGCCGACGGCTTTGTGCGCGCGCGTATCGACGGCATCGTGGTGGACCTGGACGAAGCCCCGGCCCTGGACAAGCTCAAGAAGCACACCATCGAAGTCGTGGTGGACCGTCTCAAGGTGCGGGCCGATATCGGCCTGCGTCTGGCCGAGTCTTTCGAGACCGCGCTGCGCCATGCCAGCGGCATCGCCCTGGTCGCCTTCATGGAAGAGAAAAAGCCGGACCAGATTTTCTCCGCACGCTATGCCTGCCCGCATTGCGGCTATTCGCTGTCGGAGCTGGAACCGCGCCTGTTCTCCTTCAACAACCCCGCCGGCGCCTGCCCCACCTGCGACGGCCTGGGCGTGAAGCAGTTCTTCGATCCGGACCGTGTCATCACCGACCGTGACCTGTCGCTGTCGGAAGGCGCCGTGCGCGGCTGGGACAAACGCAATATCTATTACTTCGGCATGCTGGAAGCGCTGGCCGACCACTACAGCTTCGATGTCGACACGCCCTGGAAGAAGCTGACCAAGAAGGTGCAGAACGCCATCCTCAATGGCTCGGGCAAGGAAGAGGTCGCCTTCTATTACTACAACGACCGTGGCCGCAAGGTGGTGCGCGAGCACACTTTCGAAGGCGTGCTGCCGAATATGGAGCGGCGTTACCGCGAGACCGATTCGCAGAATGTGCGTGAAGACCTGGCGCAATTCCTCAACCACACCGTCTGCAGCGAATGCGAAGGCTCCCGCCTCAAGCGCGAAGCCCGTCATGTCTTTATCGAAGACAAGGCCCTGCCCGACATCGTCAAGCTGCCCATCCAACGCAGCTGCGATTATTTCGGCGACCTCAAACTGCCTGGAAAACGCGGCGAGATTGCCGACAAGATCCTCAAGGAAATCCGCGAGCGCCTGCAGTTCCTGGTGAATGTGGGCCTGGACTACCTGTCGCTGGACCGCTCCGCGGAAACGCTGTCGGGCGGTGAAGCCCAGCGTATCCGCCTGGCCTCGCAGATAGGCGCCGGTCTTGTCGGTGTGATGTATGTGCTGGACGAACCTTCCATAGGCCTGCATCAGCGCGACAACGAACGCCTGCTGTCCACGCTGGTGCGCCTGCGTGACCTGGGCAATACCGTGCTGGTGGTGGAGCATGACGAAGACGCCATACGCGCCGCCGACTATGTCGTGGACATAGGCCCCGGTGCCGGCGTGCATGGCGGCCGTATCGTGGCCCAGGGCAGCTACGAAGACATCGTCAAGAACAAGAATTCGCTGACCGGCGACTATCTCTCCGGCCGCAAGCAGATCGCCATTCCCAAGCAGCGCACGCCTTATGACAAGAAAAAGGTGATGACGCTGAAGGGCGCCCAGGGCAACAACCTCAAGAATGTCACTGCGGAATTCCCGCTGGGGCTGATGACCTGTGTGACCGGCGTTTCCGGCTCCGGCAAATCCACGCTGATCAATGCCACGCTTTTCCCCATCGCCGCCAAGACGCTGAACGGCGCCACCGTGATTGAGGAAGAGGAATACGACAGCATCGAGGGCATGGAGCAGCTGGACAAGGTGGTGGACATCGACCAGAGCCCCATAGGCCGCACGCCGCGCTCCAATCCCGCCACCTATACCGGCATCTTCACGCCCATACGTGAACTTTTTGCCGGCACGCAGGAAGCGCGTTCACGCGGCTACGGCCCCGGCCGCTTCTCCTTCAACGTCAAGGGCGGCCGCTGCGAAGCCTGCCAGGGCGATGGCGTGATCAAGGTGGAAATGCATTTCCTGCCCGACATCTACGTGCCCTGCGATGTCTGCAAGGGCAAGCGCTACAACCGTGAAACCCTGGAAGTGAAATACAAGGGCAAGAACATCACGGAAGTGCTGGAGATGACCATAGAGGATGCGCGCGAATTCTTCGACGCCATTCCGGCGCTGGCGCGCAAGCTGCAGACGCTGGTGGACGTGGGCCTGTCTTACATCACCCTGGGCCAGGCCGCGACCACGCTGTCCGGTGGCGAAGCGCAGCGCGTGAAACTCGCGCGTGAGCTGTCCAAACGTGACACGGGGCAGACTCTCTATATCCTGGACGAGCCCACTACCGGCCTGCATTTCCACGACATCCAGCAACTGCTGGTGGTGCTGCACCGCCTGCGTGACCACGGCAACACCATCATCGTCATCGAGCACAACCTCGATGTGGTGAAGACGGCGGACTGGGTGATAGACATGGGTCCCGAAGGCGGCGATGGCGGTGGCCAGATCATCGCCACCGGCACGCCGGAAGACATCGCACGCAACAAGGCCTCGCATACGGGACGCTTCCTCAAGCCTTTGCTCAAGGCCTGAGGCGCGGCACAGAATCGCCACAGGCGGGCAACAAAGCTGCGGCAGCGGCTAACAGAAGTAAAACTGACCCTGCCGCCGCATCTGGGGATTCTTTGGGGGCCCTGAGGAATTCAGGGGTTCATTTCCGAACACATCGCATGGAGGTGCGCTATGTCCCTTACCAAGAAGTTCTCCCTCGCCGCCCTGGTTCTCGTGCTTGGCACCGGTCTCGCTGCCTGCAACAAGAAAGAGCCGTCGACGGCAGAACAGGCAGGCGCGGCCGCCGGCGAAGCCCAGCAGCAGGCCGAGCAGTCCTGGAGCGAAGCCAAGAGCAGCACCAGTGAAGTGGTGCAGTCCGCCGGCGACAACCTGGATGCCGCTGCCGAGCGCAGCAAACAGGCTGCTGAAAACGCCAAGGACGCCAGTGAA
>DASUXS010000325.1:0-2742 GCA_036377855.1 Moraxellaceae bacterium | reverse complement strand
ACTGGCAGTCACATATCGCTGAGCTGGAAACGCAATGTGAGCTGCTGGATGAGGAGCCGTTAAGGCGCCTATGATTTTTGGGCCTCAAAAAGAATATCTCTCTCTCCGGCACCCTAAGGTAAGGCGTCATTCCCGCGAAAGCGGGAATCCAGCGCCTTTGCTTTTTTTGCTTTCCTGCTTTTAGTCAGCCGCCCTAAAAGGCACTGGATTCCCGCTTTCGCGGGAATGACGTTTTTAAAGTAAGGAATAGATGTTTAAGTCCAATAAAAAAAGGCCGGATTACCGGCCTTTTTTTATTGCGGGGGCTTTATTCCGTTTCCAGCACCATGGCCGCGCCCACGCCACCCGCAGCGCAGGCCGTGGTCAGCGCCAGGCCACCGCCACGACGACGCAGCTCATACAGTGCCTGGCTGATGACGCGGGCACCGGTGGCGCCGAAAGGATGGCCATAGGCGATGGAGCCGCCATTCACGTTCAGGCGGCTGCGATCCACTTCGCCCACCGCCTTTTTACGGCCCAGCACGTCACGCGCATAACTCTCGGAGGCCAGGCCCGCCAGGTTGCAGGCCAGCTGGCCGGCAAAAGCTTCGTGCATGTCGATGATTTCCAGGTCCTTGAGCGTGACGCCAGCGCGATCCAGCGCCACCGGCGCGGCCAGCACCGGCCCCATCAGCAGGTCGTCTTTGGGTGTCTTGGCGGCGAAGGCGAAAGAGCGCACATAACCCAGCGGCGTGTAGCCCAGGGCCTTGGCTTTTTCTTCGCTCATCAGCAGCACGGCGGAAGCGCCATCGGTGAGCGGGCTGGCATTGCCGGCCGTCACCGTGCCGGCTTCGGAGAAATCAAAGCAGGGCTTGAGCTTGTCGTAGGCGCTGCGCTCGGGGCTCATGCGCACCAAGTTGTCGGCCTTGAGGGATTTGCCATTGGCCAGCTGCGCCGTCAGCACCTGGCGATCCAGGCGGCCTTCCTTCCAGGCGCGCGCGGCATTGGCATGCGAGGCATAGGCCAGGTCGTCCTGCTCGCCGCGCGAGATGCCCCATTTCTTCACCATCTTTTCGCAGCTCTGGCCCATGGTCTCGCCCACGGAGAATTCCGTGATGGACGGTTCCATGGGCAGGATGTCGCGCGGACGCAGCGTGGACAGCAGCTTGATGCGGTCACCCAGGGTCTTGGCGAAATTCACGTCGCGCAGCGTGGAGGAAAATTTCGGCGACATGGGCAGGCGCACGCTGCTGGTGGAGTCGGTGCCGCCGGCAATCACGATATCGGCATTGCCCGCCAGGATGCTTTCGGTGGCACTCGCCACCGTCTGGAAACTGGTGGCGCAGGCGCGGGTGATGGAATAGGCGTCGACATCATCCAGGCCGCAGGCCAGGGCGATTTCACGCGCGATGAAAGGCGCTTCCGGAATCATCACCGTCATGCCGTAGACCAGCTGGCTCAGGTCCTGCGCCTTGAGATCGTTGCGCTGCATGAGTTCGCGCACCGCCATCACGCCCAGGTCGATGGCGGAGAGATCGCGGTAATGCGTGGCGATACGGGCAAAGGGCGTGCGCACGCCGTCGACAATGGCAACACGGCCCTGGCTGCCGGCCAGGCCGGACTTCTTGGTTTTTGCAACGGGCATGGGACTTCCTCCTTAAGGTGTCCGCAAGCTAGCACTGCGCGGCAAAGCGTCAATGACAGGGATGACTGACCAAAAAGCTCAACAGGCCAATCGGCATTAGCCCTGTCCGGGGCGGATTGGCCCCTGAGCCGCCGAGGGCGGCAGGCCGGTCAATGGCGGCGCAGACCCGCGTGCAACTATCGGGAGAAAGACGAATCGCCGCGGGAGAGGGAGATGCAAGCCAAGGTGGCGCGCCGCCAGATCCAGCCGGAGCCGGCCAGGGCGCCGCAATATGAAGCCCTTATCGTGGGCGCGGGTTTCGGTGGCATGGGTGCGGCCATACAGCTGCAGCGCATGGGCATCAGCTCCATCTGCATGCTGGAGCGTTCCGACGACCTGGGCGGCACCTGGCATCTCAATACCTATCCCGGCATCGCCGTGGACATTGCTTCCGTCACCTACTCCTATTCTTTCGAGCCCAATCCTTTCTGGTCGCGGCTGTATGCGCCCGGCGCCGAGCTCAAGGCCTATGCCGAGCATGTGGCCAATAAATACGACCTGCGCCGCCACATGCATTTCCATGCCAATGTATTGGGCGCGGAATACAACGAGGCCGGAAAATTCTGGACGGTATTTCCCGAGGACCAGGCACCGGTCACGGCGCGCATCCTCATCCTGGCCACCGGTTACCTGTCACAGCCGAAGCGGCCGGATATCCGCGGCCTTGATGATTTCGCCGGCAAGACCATGCATACCGCGCAGTGGGATCACAGCCATGACCTGAAAGGAAAGCGCGCGGCCGTGATAGGCACAGGCGCCACGTCGGTACAGCTGCTGCCGGAAATCGCGCCCCTGCTGCAGCGCATGGATGTCTACCAGCGCACGCCCATCTGGGTGGTACCCAAACCCGACCTGCCCATTCCGGAAACCGTGCGCAATCTCTTTGCCTCGCTGCCGGTGACACAGAAGCTGGCGCGCCATGCCAGCTCCGCCATCCTGGAGGCGGTGATGGTGACGGGCGCGCTCTACAACCGCGAACTGCCTTTCCTCACCTCGGCCGCCGAACAACTGGGCCTGGCGCATATGAAGCGCGTGATCAAGGATCCGGTGCTGCGCCGCCAGCTCACGCCGGATTACAG
>DASUXS010000324.1:0-4137 GCA_036377855.1 Moraxellaceae bacterium | reverse complement strand
GAGCTGGCCGAAGTCGAAGCCGCGCTGGCCGATCGCCAGGCTGAGCTGGATGCCGGTCGTGAAAAACTGCGTGAGCTGGAGCTGCAGCGTGAAGAAGCGCAGCGTGGTCTTTCCGGCCTGACCCGTCGCCGCGGCGATGTGCAGGCCCAGCTCGGTGCCAAGCAGGTGCGCCTGGAGCAGTTCACCGCGCGCTCTAGCCGTATCGAAAAAGAAATGGAAGACGTCCAGGCCCAGCAGAAGCTGGACCAGGAACAGATTGCCGAAGCCCGCCTGGTGCTGCAGGACGCGCTGGAAAACATGGGCCGCGATGCCGCCCGCCGCGACGAGCTGCTGCGTGAGCGCGACCTGTCCCGCGAAGCCCTGGACCTGGCCCGCCAGAAAACCCGTGCCGACCGTGATGCCGCGCACCAGGTCGCCCTGACCATGCAGGCCCTGCGTACGCGGGAAACTTCGCTGGCGCAGAGCATCAGCCGTCTGCAGGAGCAGCTGGCCACGCTGGCCGAGCGCCGCGAAATGCTGCGTGAAAGCCTGCTGGAGCTGGAAAATCCCGGTGGCGAACACCAGCAGCTTTTGGAAGAACAGCTGGAACAGCGCCTGCTGGTGGAAAAGGAACTGGCCGATGTACGCCGCGACCTGGAAGCCGTGCAGCATGAATTCCGCGAACATGAACGCAAGCGCCAGCAGGCTGAGCAGCAGGCGCAGCAGGTGCGCGACATGCTGCAGAACCAGCGCATGGAATGGCAGAACGCGCTGTCACGTCGTGAGTCGCTGCAGGAACAGCTGGTGGAGTCGCAGTTCGACCTGCAGACCGTGATCGCGGCCATGCCGGAAGAGGCCAACGAAACGCAGTGGCAGGAAGACCTGGAAAAGGTCTCCGCCCGTATTTCCCGTCTCGGCCCCATCAATCTCGCCGCCATCGACGAGTACCAGGCCCAGAACGAACGCAAGACCTATCTGGATGCCCAGGATGCCGACCTGCGCGAAGCGCTGGAGACCCTGGAAAACGCCATACGCAAGATAGACCGCGAAACCCGTACCCTGTTCAAGGACACCTTCGACAAGGTGAACAAGGGCCTGCAGGAGCTTTTCCCCAAGGTCTTCGGTGGCGGTCACGCCTATCTCGAACTCACGGGCGAAGATCTGCTGGAAGCCGGCGTGGCCATCATGGCGCGTCCGCCCGGCAAGCGTAATTCCACCATCCACCTGCTGTCAGGCGGCGAAAAGGCCCTGACCGCGCTGGCGCTGGTGTTCTCCATCTTCCGCCTGAATCCCGCTCCGTTCTGCATGCTGGACGAAGTGGACGCGCCGCTGGACGACGCCAACGTCGGCCGCTATGCGCGTCTGGTGGAAGAGATGTCGGAAACGGTGCAGTTCATCTATATCACCCATAACAAGATCGCCATGGAAATGGCGCATCAGCTCATGGGCGTGACCATGCACGAGCCCGGTTGCTCGCGCCTGGTGTCGGTGAACGTCGAGGAGGCTGCCGCGCTGGCAGCCGTTTGATCAGGAGCCCGCATCGACATGCAGCTTCTCTACGCACTGGTCGGCGCCATCGTCCTGGTGCTGCTCTGGCAGGGCGTACGCTGGGCACTGGACCAGCGCCATCGCCTGCGCCTGAAACTGGAAAAGGTGCCGCCCGGCCCCGACTACGATATCCGTGCCCATGCTGAACTGGGGCAGGTGCGGGTGCGTGCCCGCGCCGAAGCCCTGCGGCGTGAGCCTGAGGTGCAGCAGGCCGAAGCGGAGGCCGATTTGCCCTTGCTGGTGGCCGAAGCCCAGGCTCCCGAAGTTTTTGCCGTGGCCGAAACCGTCCCTGCCGTGCAGGAGTTGCCGCAGCCTGTGGCTGAGCCGGAAGCAATCGAAGCGCCTCTGATTGAATCCTTGCCGGCCGACGACAGCGTCCCCGTGCTGCTGACGCCGACCACGCTCAGCGCAGAACCGCCCGAAGCCGAACAGCAGGACATGTTCGCGGACGAACCGATTGCGCCGCCGCCGTCCCGCCGTCCCGAGCCGCCGCGCGTCAACCGCGCCAGCGCCCTCTACGACAAACCGGTGGAGCCGGTGCGTCCGGTGACGCCGCCCACGGAAGAAAAGCCGCACCTGGAAGTGGAAGATTTCATTGCCGTGCATGTGGTGGCCACCGGCCATCCCTTCAATGGCGAAGACCTGCTGCGCAGCGTGCTGGCCTATGGCCTGCGCTATGGCGAGATGTCCATTTTCCATCGCCATGAACAGCCGACAGGGCAGGGCCGTATCCTTTTCAGCATGGCCAAGGCCGTGGAGCCGGGGACTTTCAACCTGGAGGCCATGACCGGCGAAGAAGTGCCGGGCGTGAGTTTCTTCCTCAGCCTGCCCGGCGTGAACAGCATCCATGCCTACGACATCATGATTGATACCGCCAAGCGCCTGGCCATGGAGCTGCAGGGCGAAATCCTGGATGAGCAGCAGCAGGTGCTGACGCGCCAGCTGATCGAGCATTACCGTGAGCGTGTGCAGGAATTCGAGCGCCGCCGCCTGATGAACCGCCCGGCCGGGCATTGAGGTTGCCGTGCCCCCTGACGTGACCGAGGCCCAGGCCCGCCACGAGATCGACCAGCTGCGCGAGCAGCTACGCCACCACAACCATCGCTACTACGTGCTGGATGATCCGGAAGTGCCGGACGCCGAGTACGACCGCCTGTTCCAGCGCCTGAAAGCGCTGGAGGCGGAATTCCCGCAATTCCTGACGCCGGACTCGCCCACGCAGCGCGTGGGGGGCGAAGCCTTGCCGGCCTTTGCCACGGTCAAACATGAAGTGCCCATGCTGTCGCTGGACAATGTGTTCAGTGCCGAGGAGTTCGTCGACTTCGACAGGCGTGCCCGCGATCGCCTGGGCGACCTGCTGGGACATGGCGGAGACCTGTTTGAGTCACCGTCGCTGACCTATTGCTGCGAACCCAAGCTGGATGGCCTGGCCATTTCCCTGGTCTATGAGAACGGTGTGCTGGTGCGTGGCGCCACGCGCGGCGACGGCCTGACCGGCGAAGACATCACGCACAATGTACGCACCATTCCTTCCGTGCCCCTGCGTCTGGTAGGCGACAAGCTGCCGGCACTGCTGGAAGTGCGTGGCGAAGTGCTGATGTCGAAAAAAGGTTTCCAGAAGCTGAACGAACAGCAGGCCGCCAAAGAAGAGAAGACCTTCGTCAATCCGCGCAATGCCGCAGCCGGCAGCCTGCGCCAGCTGGATCCGCGCATGACGGCGCAGCGTCCGCTGGAGTTCTATGCCTATAGCGTGGTGCGCCGCGAGGGGCTGGCAGCACCGGCTTCGCAATATGAATCCCTGCAGCAGCTGTCGACCCTGGGTTTCCGTCTCAGCCGTGAAATCCGCCAGGTTGAAGGCGTGGAAAAGGTGCAGGCCTTTTACGAAGACATCCAGAAACGTCGCGACAGCCTGCCTTATGAAATTGATGGTGTGGTCATCAAGGTGGACAGCATACGCTGGCAGCAGGAGCTGGGTTTTGTCTCGCGCGCCCCGCGCTGGGCCACGGCTTTCAAGTTCCCGGCCCAGGAAGCGGTGACTACGGTGCAGGCCGTGGAATTCCAGGTGGGGCGTACGGGTGCGTTGACACCGGTGGCACGCCTGGAGCCGGTCTTTGTCGGCGGTGTCACCGTCAGCAATGCCACGCTGCATAACTTCGATGAAATCGAACGCATGGACCTGCGCGTCGGCGACAGCGTGGTGATCTACCGCGCCGGCGACGTGATTCCCAAGGTTGTGCGCGTGCTGGCGGAAAGGCGTCCGGCCGATTCGCAGCCCCTGGTATTGCCGACGCGTTGCCCGGTGTGTGATTCCGAAGTGGTGCGTCCGGAAGACGAGGCCATCGCCCGTTGCTCCGGCGGCCTGTTCTGTCCGGCCCAGCAGAAGGAAGCGCTCAAGCATTTTGTCTCGCGCCGGGCCATGGATATCGAGGGCCTGGGTGACAAATGGATTGAGCAGCTGGTGGACCTGAAGCTGATCAAGTCCAGCGCCGATCTGTACGCCCTGAAGAAGGACATGCTGCTGCCGCTGGAACGCATGGGTGAGAAGTCCGCGGACAACCTGCTGGCTGCCATCCAGAAAAGCAAGGAAACCACCTTGCCGCGTTTCCTCTT
>DASUXS010000323.1:0-6125 GCA_036377855.1 Moraxellaceae bacterium | reverse complement strand
GCGGGATCAACGGCTCGTCGCCCTGCACGTTCACCACGATGGTGTCGTCGGCCCAGCCCTTTTTACGGGCGACTTCCTGCAGGCGATCGGTGCCGGAGGGATGGTCCGGTGAAGTCATGACCACATCGGCACCCAGCGCACGCGCGGCGGCTTCAATACGGGCATCGTCCGTGGCAATCACCACTTCCTCTGCATCACTCTCTTTGGCGCGTGCATACACATGCGCAAACATCGGCTTGCCGGCGATATCCAGCAGGGGCTTGCCCGGCAGGCGGCTGGAGCCGTAACGCGCCGGAATGACTACCTTGAATCCCATGATGATGTCCTGAAAACGAATTCAGCCCAGGCGCTCGTCCACGCCCAGGCGACGGGCCTCTTCTTCCAGCATGACGGGAATGCCGTCACGTATGGGATAGGCCAGTGCATCCACGCGGCAGACCAGTTCCTGTTTGTCCGCGCTGTAATGCAGGGGACCCTTGCACAGCGGGCAGACCAGGATGGCCAGCAGTTTCTTGTCCAGCATGACGCTTTACCTCGCTAACGCCTCAGGCGTTATCCCTTGGTGACGGCCTGCACGGCGCGCAGGCGCGCCAGCAGCGTCTCGTAAAAACCGTCCGGCAGCTCGGCGCGCACCGGCACATACCACCAGTTGTCCTCGGCCAGTGCCATGCATTTCACCGCATCCTTTTCCGTCATCACCACCGCCAGGCCATCGCCGAAGCTGAGCTCGCGGGTGGAATAGACGTGATGGTCCGGGAAAGCATGCTCATGCACCTGGTAACCCTGGGCACGCAGCTGTTCAAAGAAGCGTGCCGGATTGCCGATACCGGCCACGGCATGGATGCGTTCACCCGGCTGCGGTGCGGCATGGTCTTCGCGGCGCAGGTTCTGCCAGGCCTCGGGGCGCAATTGCATGGTGGCCGCGCCTTCCCAGGCAAAACCGCCACCATTGACCACGACCTGCTGCACGTCGCGCAGACGCGACACCGGCTCGCGCAGCGGCCCCATGGGCAGCAAGCGGCCATTGCCGACACCGCGGGCGCCGTCGACCACGGCAATCTCCACATCACGCGCCAGCGCGTAATGCTGCAGGCCGTCGTCGCAGAGCACGACATCGCAATCGAAATTCGCCAGCAGATGCGCCACCGCGCGGCTGCGTTGGGGATCCACCACCAGCGGCACCCCGGTGCGGCGGAACAGCGTCAGCGGCTCGTCACCACACTGCTCGGCAATCACGCCTTCGCGCACGATCAGCGGATAGTCGCCATGGCCACCATAACCGCGGCTGACCACACCGGGACGGAAACCTTCAGCGCGCAGGCGCTCTATCAGCGCCAGCGTCAGCGGCGTCTTGCCGGTGCCACCGACCGTGATATTGCCCACCACCACCACCGGCACCGGAAAACGCCGGGCCGGCAGCAGGCCGAAACGATAGAGATTGCGACGCAGGCGGCTGACCAGCGCGAACAGCAGCATCAGCGGCCACAGCAGCCAGAGCCAGGCGGCTCCTTCATGCCAGGCGCGGGTGATGGCCTGTTTCACACCGCCCCCGGTGCACTGCCTTCGGAGGCGTCGTCGTCCTCGGTGAAATTCCGGCTGTGCAGCTGTGCATAGGCGCCGTTCCTGGCCAGCAACTCGGCATGCGTGCCGGTTTCCACGATGCGGCCCTGGTCCATGACCACGATGAGGTCGGCATTCTCGATGGTCGACAGGCGATGCGCGATCACCAGCGTGGTGCGCTCCTTCATGATTTCATCGAGGGCGGCCTGGATATAGAACTCGGACTCGTTATCCAGGGCACTGGTGGCCTCGTCGAGGATAAGGATGGGCGCATCCTTGAGCAGGGCACGGGCGATGGCGATGCGCTGGCGCTGGCCACCGGACAGCTGCACGCCGTCCTGGCCGACGCGGGTGTCATAGCCTTCGGGCAAGGCCGTGATGAAGTCATGGGCGTATGCAGCACGGGCCGCCTGCTCCACATCGCTGTGCGGACGGCCGCGGAAAGCGCCGTAGGCAATGTTGTTGCCTATGGTGTCGTCGAACAGCACCACTTTCTGGCCCACGGTGGCGATCTGCCGGCGCAGGGGCGACAGCGCGAATTCCTGGATGGCATGGCCGTCAATCAGCACCTGCCCGCTGCCGGCTTCATAAAAGCGCGGCAGCAGGTTGACCAGCGTGGTCTTGCCGGAACCGGAGCGGCCCACCAGCGCCACGGTCTGTCCCGGCTTGATGCGCAGATTGATGCCACGCAGCACCGGCTTGCCGGGCTGGTAGGAAAAATCGACATGACGGAATTCGATATCGCCCTGCAGGCGCGGCAGCTCAAGCTGGCCGTTGTCGGGTTCGGGCGGCATGTCCAGCATTTCAAACACCGAAGCCGAGGCGGCGATGCCGCGCTGGATTTTCTCGTTGACCTCGGTGAGCGAACGCACCGGCCGCTGCAGCATGCCGGCCGCCACGATATAGGACACGAATTCACCGGCCGTGATGCCCTGCATCAGCGCCGGCTGCAGCGCCACCCAGATCACGCCACCCATGGCCACCGCCAGCAGCAGCTGCACCAGCGGCGTGCTGAGCGCGCTGGTCACCACCATCTTCATGCCCTGCTTGAGGTTTTCCTTGGAAGCACGGTCGAAGCGCTGGCGCTCGTAGTCTTCACCGCCATAGGTCTTGACCACCTGGAAGGCGCTCACGGTTTCACTGACGGCATGGTTCACATCGCCCATGGCGTTCTGGATGCGGCTGGAGAGTTTGCGGAAACGGCGGCTGGCCACGCGTATGAGCAGGCCGGCCATGGGGCCTATGACCAGCAGGGAAAGCGACAGCCTCCAGTTCATGTAGAACAGGTAGCCGAGCAGGGTGATGACGACAAAACCTTCGCGCACGATGGTTTTCAGGGCATCGGTGGCGGCACCGGTCACCTGCTCGACATTGAAGATGATCTTGGCGGCGATATGGCCGGGGGAATTCAGGTGGTAATACGCGGCCGGCAGGGTCAGCAGCTTGTCGAACAGCTCGCGCCGCATTTCATAGACGATGTTGCGCGACACCAGGGACAGGAAATAGTTGCCGACAAAGGAGCCCACGCCGCGCATAAACACCACGCCCACCACCAGCACGGGAAACCAGTTCATATGCTTCTGGTTGCCATGCTGGATGGCGTCGATGATGTACTGCACCAGCTTGGCGCTGGCGGCCTCGGTAAGGCCGTTGAAAAGGAAGCCCAGGGTACCGATGACAAAGAACAGCCAGAACCGGGCGGTGTACTTGAGAAGGCGCTTGTAAGCCTGTGCACCGGTCATCGTGGGCACTGGTATCGGTGTGTTCATGCGTCAAGCCTGTGGAGGGGTCCGGCAAAACGGCCGGCCCCGGGCAGAAAAGCCGCCGGATTATTTGTCTTCCGGCTGCCGGGTACTGATGCTCAGACTGGCAAAGCCCATCTGGCCGGCGACGTCCATCACGGTCACCACGGCCTGGTGCGGGGTGTTGCCGTCGGCGGCGATCAGGAAGGGAATGTCATGGTTGCCTTCACTGGCTTTTTCAATCGCCGAGCGCAGGCTGGTGGCCTGCTTGCTGGCCAGCACCTGGCCGTTCACGGCGTAGTCACCGGTGGCGCTGACGGAAACTTCAATGCTGCGGGCCGGCGCGGAAGCGGCGGCATCGCCCTTGGCTTCGGGCAGGCTGATCTGCAGCTTGCTGGCCTTGGTAAAGGTGGTGGACAGCATGAAGAAGATGATGAGGAAGAGCAGGCAGTCAATCAGCGGCGTGAGATTGATTTCCAGCGCCTCCGGGGCCGGGCGACGGAATTTCACGCCGTGGTCTCCCGGGCCTTGGCCTCACGGCCACCTTTGCCGGCGGCCTTGTCCTGGAAATCCACTTCGCGGTCGCCGTGCACGATGTCGACCAGCTTGATGGCCTGCTGCTCCATCTCCACCGTTATGCTGGTGATGTGGCGCATGAAATAGCGGTGCATGACCATGGCGGGGATGGCGACGGCGATACCGCCGGCGGTGGTGATCAGGGCCTTGGAGATGCCGCTGGCCAGCATGGTGGGATCGCCCAGGCCGCTGGAAGTCACCGCCATGAAGGCTTCGATGATGCCGACCACGGTGCCGAGCAGGCCCAGCAGCGGCGAGATCACGGCGACGGTGCCCAGCAGGGTCAGGTACTTCTCCATTTCATGCACGACATGGGAAGCGGCTTCTTCAATGCTTTCCTTCATGATTTCGCGGCCATGCTTGGAGTTGAGCAGGCCGGCGGCGAGGATTTCACCCAGCGGGGAATCGGCGCGCAGCTCCTTGAGCTTGGCGGCGTCGAGCTGGTTGGCCTTGATCCATTTCCAGACACGGGCCAGGAGGTCGGGAGGGGCTACCCTGGCGGTGCGCAGCGACCAGGCGCGCTCCAGCGAGATGGCCAGTGCCAGGGTCGATGCCAGAAGAATCGGCAGCATCAGCCAGCCGCCCGCTTTGATCAGCTCCCACATCGCTCACGAACTCCCGTCATTCGAGAAAATGCCGGCGACAAGCCGGCAAAAACGGCCTCACTTTACCGGTTTAGGGGCGTGCCGCCAAGCGCGCCGCAAGCCCCGACAGTGTCGGTTGATTCGCAAAAAAATGCTTGCGCTTCATCATGTTGCCAGTAGCGGCCGGCACCTTCGCGAAAGCCGCGCAGACGCAGCAGGCCACCGGCATCCAGCTCCGCCACCAGCGCCCCGCTTTCCGCGGTATTGCGCCAGGGAATGCCGGCCTCGCGCAGGCGTTGCAGCAGTGCCGGACTGGGATGGCGGAAACGGTTGCGATAGCCCGCGGAGGCGATGGCCCAGCGCGGTCGCAGCGCCGCCAGCCAGTCCGGGGCGCTGGCATTGCGGCTGCCGTGATGACCCAGCACCAGCAGGTCGGCCTGCAAATCAGCGGGCGCATGGCGACGCAGCACATCCTGTTCGGCAGACTGCTCCAGGTCACCGGGCAGAAGCACGGCGGCACGCCCCCGGCTGACCCGCAGCACGCAGGAACGGTTGTTGTCGCTGCCCGCCCCTTCCCCGGCCACCGGATGCAGGAGGCGGAAGGTCCAGCCCTCCCATTCCCAGGCCTGGCCGTCCGCACAGGGCTGCCAGGGCGGCAATGCCGTCACGCCGCGTGGCCTCACCCCCAGGCCCCGTGCCACCGGCATCTGCTGCAGCAGGCTGGCGGCACCGCCGGTGTGGTCATTGTCGTCATGGCTGAGCAGCAGGACATCCAGGCGATAACGATGCAGCTGGTGCAGCGCCGGCAGCACGATGCGGCCACCGGCATCAGCCGCCGGTCCCAGCACCGGTCCGCTGTCGTAAAGCAGGCTGTGCTCCCGCGTTTCCAGCAGCACCGACAAGCCCTGCCCCACATCCAGCACGGTCACGCGCAACACGCCGGCCGGTACCGTTGGCCGCGGCCACAGGAGAAAGCAGGCGAGGGGCAGCGCCAGCCAGCACCACGCGCGCCGCAAGGGCTGGCACAGACAAAACAGCAACAGGCAAAGCAGCAGCAGTGAAAGCAGATCCGGCAGGCCGACGCTGATACTGGCAAAAGACCAGGCCTGGAATTGCTCCAGCATGGCATCCAGCACAGCGATGAGATCAGCGCCGCCACGCCAGCACAGCAGCGCCGCTCCCGTCGCCCCGCAGAGCCAGGCCAACAGCCCCAGCAAACCCAGTGGCACCACCACAAAGCTGACCAAGGGAACGGCCAGAAGATTGGCCAATGGCGAAACCCAGCTGGCGCGCTCGAAAAACCAGACTGTCAGCGGCAGCAACAACAAAGACAGCAGCAGTTGCACCGCCAGGGCCTGGCGCCAGGCCGGCAGATGCCGGAACAAACCACCTCCCAGCATCAGCAGGCCCACGGCGCCGAAGGACAACCAGAAACCCGAGGCATGCACGGCCAGCGGGGAATACAGGAGGACCACCAGCAGCGCCAGCAACAGGATCTGCAGGGGCGGGAAGCGGCGCTCACTGCATTGCGCCAGCACCACCACCGCCAGCATGACCAGCGTGCGCTGCGTGGGCACGGACCAGCCCGCCACAAGACTGTAGGCCGTGGCGATGGCCAGTCCCCCCAGGGCGGCGGGTTTGTGCAAGGGCCAGTGCAGCGCCA
>DASUXS010000322.1:0-8603 GCA_036377855.1 Moraxellaceae bacterium | reverse complement strand
TGCCCTGGCTGTTTTCCAGGCCGGAAAAAAGGATGGTCGCCAAGAAAGAGAAAAGGCCTTTCCTTCCCAGCTCGATATTTATCTTGAAGGAACCTGAAAACCTCAGGGACAAGGTCATTCTTGCCACGCTTTCTGCGGCTTTTTTCTCGTACATGCTGTTCTGCAGTTATTGGTCGTTCATGAACCTGTTTTCATCTTTCTACACTCCCACAGTAACAACAGGCATCATCAAATCCATAGATAGCAGGCGCAACAATCATGTCCTGGTTCTGAAAACAGCGGATGGTGACGTGAGGTTTGATAACAGCTGCTCTATCAAAGGCCTGGGGCCTGGCAACGAGATATCGGTTGGCTCTCGCGACAACGGAAGAAATCCGTTCAATGGTTTGCGCAGAACCATTTTCATTCAGCAGGATGGGATCACGACTTGCTCAACCACAGCGGCGAGCCCAGGGGGATGGCAGGCCCTCAAGTTTCTTGGTGCTATAGTCACCATAGTCATTCTGAGCCTCTTGGCCTTTGCGGCTGACCTCCTGCTAATTTCTCTTGGCCTGAAAAGCAAGCTAAAAGCCCTGCTTGGCCTGAATGCCACCGGATAGAAGCATTGACCGCTCCTGTGAAGGAGCTTATCCGCGAGATGATTTTCCTAAAATCTTGCCAAAACAGAAACCGCACTACCACCGGAATCACTATGCGACAAGAAATAGCCAGCGCCGTGATTGGCCTGATCGTTACAGCAGCGGCCGTAGTCCCCTACTACTTCCTGTACCTCAGGTCCCTGAAGCTGTCCCATCCCACCAACAGGCACATCCTGCCCATATCTGCGGGCATTGAAGGGAAGGACTTTGCCGGCCAGCGGCGCCTTATTGTCCGATCCTCTTTCTGCATTTTCGTCGCCGTATACCTCATCAGCTACCACCTGCTGAAAGCGTTTGGATGAGGGAGTCAATGCCAGGGCGACAGAGCTGCCGCCCTCAGCATTCCGCCTACTGCTTTTAAAGAAACATCCCGCCCGACGCTTCGATACGCTGCGCATTGATCCAGCCGTTTTCCGGCAGCAGCAGCGAAGCAAACACGCCACCGATATCATCCGGCAGCCCGACACGGCCCAGCGCGGTCTGCGAGGCCAGGAAGGCATTCATATCAGCGTTGTCACGCACGGCACCGCCGCCGAAATCCGTTTCTATCGCACCGGGGGCGACGATATTGACGGCGATGCCGCGCGCGCCCAGCTCCTTGGCCTGGTATTTCGTCAGCACTTCCATGGCGCCCTTCATGGCGGCATAGGCGGCGAAGCCGGGAATGGCGAAACGCGTGAGGCCGGTGGAGACATTCAGGATACGGCCGCCATCCGCCAGCAGGGGCAGCAGCGCCTGCGTCAAAAAGAACGGCCCCTTGAGATGCACATTCACCAGTTCGTCGAACTGCGCTTCGGTGGTTTCAGCAAAGCCGGCGTGTATGCCTATGCCGGCGTTGTTGATGAGGAAATCGAATTGCGTGCGCTGCCATTTGTCCTGCAGGACGGTGCGCAGTGCATCTGCGAATCCGGGAAAACCAACGGACTGGCTGACGTCCAGAGGCAGCGCAGCGGCGCGCACGCCCAGGCTTTCCAGCTGCGCCACCACGGCATCGGCTTCCTCGCGACGGCTGCGGTAGGTGAGCACCACGTCCATGCCGTGGCGGGCCAGCTGCAGGGCGGTGTTGCGACCCAGGCCGCGGCTGCCGCCGGTGATGAGGGCAATACGGGAGGGAGTGATCATGGCAAATCTCCTGGATGGCTTGGGGGAGCTTGCTGCATCCCCGGAGATGCCAGACTATTGCCAGCCACAGGCAGGATAAACGCCGCCTATTTGCATAGTCCGTCCATCCATAAAGGACAATCAGTCCATGAACCAGCTCGACGCCATGCGTATCTACGTCCGGGTGGCGGACCTGGCCAGCTTCACCCGCGCCGCCGAAAGCCTGGGCCTGCCCAAGACCTCGGTGTCCGCCGCCGTGCAGCAGCTGGAGGCCCAGCTCGGTACCCGCCTGCTGCATCGCACCACGCGCCGTGTGGAAATGACGCAGGACGGCCGCCTCTTCCGCGAGCGCTGCCTGGACCTGCTGGCCGACATGGACGAGCTGGAAACCCTGTTCCGGCAGACGCCGCAAACCCTGCGCGGCCGCCTGCGCGTGGACCTGCCTTTGGGGCTGGCGCGACGCGTGGTGATTCCCGCGCTGCCGGATTTCCTGGCCGCGCATCCTGATCTCGAGGTGGAGCTGAGCAGCACCGACCGCCGCGTGGACCTGGTGCGCGAAGGCTTCGACTGCGTGCTGCGCGTCGGCACCCTGGGCGACTCCAGCCTGGTGGCGCGGCCGCTGGGCTGGCTGCCGCAGCTGAATGCCGCCAGTCCCGACTACATCGCCCGCCACGGCCAGCCGCAAACGCTGACCGACCTGGACCAGCACCGCCTGGTGCATTACGCCGGCAGCTTCGGCAACCGCGTGCCGGGTTTTGAATACCAGGAAAACGGTGGCAGCCGTTTCCGCGACATGCCGGGCGCGCTGACCGTGAACAATTCCGAGGCCTACCAGGCCGCCTGCCTGGCGGGACTGGGCATCATCCAGGCGCCGGCCATTGGCCTGCAGCCGCTGCTCGCGGCCGGCAAAGTCGTGGAAGTGCTGCCGGATTTTCCCGCGGCGCCCATGCCGGTCAGCCTGCTGTATGCCCACCGCCGCCACCTGCCGCAGCGCGTGAAGGTGTTCATGGACTGGCTGGCGGAACAATTGGCGCCCCACCTCGCGCATTAAATCAGGCCGTCCTATATAAGGCGGGATGCAAAAATTGGCTTGAGCGCTGCCGCCGGGCGATGGCAGCCTCTGTCACGACCCGGCTGTCACCGTCTTTTCACGGCCCGGTCACAGAATCGACACCCCCGGTCGTCAACCGGACGGCACACTGCACCGTTTTACTGAAATCCGCCCTGCGTCTCCCTGAGGAAGTCCCGCGTCATGCCCAGCATCCGTCGTCCCTATGTTTTTGCCGTCATCGCCCTGCTGGCGCTTGCCGGTCTCGTGCACGCCTTCTGGCCCAAGGCCAAGAAGGATGACAAGGGCGACAAAGCCGTGCCGGTGAAGGTGGCGACGGCCACCACGCAGGACTATGCCCTGCGCCTGGTGACGGTGGGTCGCGTGCAACCGTCGGAATCCGTGACGCTGCGCGCCCGTATCGACGGCCAGGTGAAACAGGTGCTGCTCAAGGAGGGCCACAATGTGCGCAGGGGCGATGTGCTGCTGACGCTGGACGATGCCGAGTTCAAGACCCGCCTGACGCAGGCGGAGGCCGTGCTGGCGCGTGACGAGGCGCAGCTGGCCAATGCCCGTACCGAGCTGTCGCGCAATGAAGCGCTGAAGGAAAAGAACTATGTGTCGGACGACATGCTGCGTGCCTCGCGCACCAATGTCGCCTCGCTGGAAGCCACAGTGAAAGGCGATCGCGCCGCCGTGGAGAACGCCAAACTGCAGCTTTCCTACACGGTGCTGCGCGCCCCTTTCGACGGCCGCATAGGCGCGCGCCTGGTGTTCCCGGGCACCGCTGTCAAAACCAATGACACCATCCTGGCCGTGATCAACCGCGTGCATCCGGTGCAGGTGGCCTTTGCCGTGCCGGAAAAATTCCTGGGTGCGCTGCAGCCGCTGCGCAGCGGCAAGGCCCTGCCGGTGCACGTGACCTCGGACTCGGACGATTCACTCAAGGTGCAGGGCCAGGCTGACTTCATCGACAACGCCGTGGACACCACCTCCGGCACCATCCAGGTGAAAGCCACTTTTGCGAACAACGACGACCGCCTGACACCGGGCGCCTTTGTCAAAGTCAGCCTGGACCTGGACACGCTCAAAGACGCCGTGATCGTTCCCACCGCCGCCCTGCAACAGAATGGCGATGAAAGCAGCGTCTATGTCGTGGGTGCCGGCAACAAGGCTGAAATCCGCAAGGTGGTGGTGCGCGACAGCCGCGAGAATATCGCCGCCATCGGCAGCGGCCTTGCCGCCGGCGACACCGTCATCATCGACGGCCTGTTGCGCCTGACCCCGGGCGTGAACGTTAAAATCCAGGCGGACGAAAAGAACACGCCTGTCGCCCAGGCGGCGGAAGCGACGCAGGGAAAATAAGCCATGACGATTTCCGAGCTTTGCATACGCCGCCCGGTGATGACGACGCTGCTGATGGCAGCGTTTGTCATCTTTGGCGTCGCCGCCTACCGCATGCTGCCGGTGAGCGAACTGCCCAATGTCGATTTCCCCACCATCTCCGTCACCGCCTCGCTGCCGGGCGCCTCGCCGGAAACCATGGCCTCGGCCGTGGCGACACCGCTGGAAGGCCAGTTCTCCACGATTTCCGGCATAGACTCCATGAGCTCGGTGAGCTCGCAGGGCAGCACCCGCGTCACCATACAGTTCAATCTCGATCGCAATATTGATGCCGCGGCCCAGGACGTGCAGTCCGCCATTTCCGCCGCCACGCGCAAGCTGCCGCCCGGCATGCCGTCACCGCCGTCTTTCCGCAAGGTGAATCCCGCCGACTCCCCTGTCTTCTACATCGCCATGTATTCGGACACGCTGCCGCTGATACAGGTGAATGAATACGCGGAGACGCAGCTGGCGCAGCGCCTGTCCACCGTGCCCGGCGTGGCGCAGGTGAATGTCTTCGGCTCGCAGAAATTCGCCGTGCGCATCCAGGCGGACCCGGACCAGCTGGGCGCACGCGGCATAGGCATCGATGAACTGCAGCAGGCCATAGACAGCGCCAACGTCAACCAGCCCGTGGGCAGCTTCGACGGCTCGCAGCAGACAGTGGCCATCAAGACCAACGGCCAGCTGGAAAAAGCCGAAGACTACAAACCCGTGGTGGTGGCCTGGCGCAATGGCGCGCCGGTGCGCCTGGAAGACGTGGCCACGCCCATCAACAGCGTGGAAAACAACAAGGCCGCGAGCTGGTTCTACAGCAAAGGCGAAAACCGCCGCGCCATCATCCTGGCCATACAGCGACAGCCCGGCGCCAATACCGTTGCCACGGTGCAAGCCATCAAGGAAATCCTGCCGACCTTCCAGGCCAGCCTGCCGGCGGCCATGAAACTGGAAGTGCTTTACGACCGCAGCGAATCCATACGCCATTCCATCCTGGACGTGCAGTTCACGCTGCTGCTGGCCGCCTTCCTGGTGGTGCTGGTCATCCTGCTCTTCCTGCGCAATATCTCCGCCACCGTGATCCCCGCGCTGGCGTTGCCGATTTCCGTGATAGGCACTTTCGCCTTCATGCATGCCCTGGGCTACAGCCTGGACAATCTTTCGCTGCTGGCACTGACTTTGGCCGTGGGCTTTGTGGTGGACGACGCCATCGTCATGCTGGAAAACATTGTGCGCCATATCGAAGAGGGCGATACGCCCTGGCAGGCGGCGCTCAAGGGCTCCAAGGAAATCAGTTTCACCATCATCTCCATGACGGTTTCGCTGATGGCCGTATTCATCCCCGTGCTGTTCATGGGCGGCATTGTCGGCCGCCTGCTGCATGAATTCGCCGTCACCATCTGCGCCGCCATTTTTGTTTCGGGCATCGTCTCGCTGACGCTGACGCCCATGCTCTGCAGCCGCTTCCTCAAGCCGCATAGCGAGCAGAAGCACTCGGCGGTCTTTGACTGGAGCGAGCGCCAGTTCCAGCGCCTCCAGGGCGCCTACGAGCGCTCCCTGGACTGGGCGCTGTCCCACCAGAAATTCATGCTGGGCGTTTTCCTGGCTACCATCGTGCTCACCGTTTTCCTGTTCAAGCTCACTTCCAAGGATTTCCTGCCCGGTGGTGACACGGGACAGATCGTGGCTTTCACCGAAGGTGCGCAGGATGCCTCTTTCTCCAGCATGGTGGCCAACCAGCGCGAAGCGGCGGCCATCCTGGCGCAGGACCCGAACATCCAGGCCTTCATGTCCACGGTGGGCGCCGGCGGCGCACGCCCCACGGCCAATACCGGCACCATGTTCATCACGCTGAAGCCGTTTTCCGAACGCGAGCTGAATGCCGACCAGGTGATACAGGAATTGCGTCCCAAGCTGGCGCATATCCCGGGCATCAAGGTATCGCTGCAGAATCCGCCGCCCATACGTATCGGCGGCCAGCTGACGTCCGCGCAATACCAGTACACCTTGCAGAGCACGGACATTCCCGAGCTTTACCAGTGGGCCGGCACGTTGCTGGACAAGCTGAAGACGCTGCCCGGATTCGTGGACGTCGCCACCAACCTGAATGTCTCCAGCCCCACCCTGGTGCTGAATGTGGACAGAGACAAACTGGCGGCGCTGGGCCTTAGCTATGCGCAGGTGGAAGATGCGCTGCAAAGCGCCTTCAGCGCGCGGCAGATTTCCACCATCTACGGCAGCACCAACCAATACCAGGTGATCCTGGAACTGCTGCCTTCTTTCCAGGCGGATCCGGCCAAGCTGTCGCGGCTTTATGTGCAGGCGGCGAATGGTGGCAAGCTGATTCCCCTGGATGCCGTCACCACCATGTCGCGGCAGACGCAGTCACTCACCGTCAACCACAGCGGCCAGCTGGCGGCGGTAACGATTTCCTTCAACCTGCAGCCGGGGGTATCGCTGGGTACCGCGGTCGAACGCATACGTGCGGCCGAAGCCGAACTGAATATCCCGCCCACGCTGACCACCGGCCTGCAGGGCACGGCCCAGGCCTTTGAAAAGTCCTTTGCCGGCATGGGCATGCTTTTGCTGGTCGCCGTGCTGGTGGTTTACCTGGTGCTGGGCATTCTCTATGAAAGCTTCATACACCCGCTCACCATTCTCTCCGGCCTGCCCTCGGCCGGCCTGGGAGCGCTGCTGACCTTGCTGATTTTCCAGTCGCCACTGAGTCTTTATGCCTTTGTCGGCGTCATCATGCTGGTGGGCATCGTGAAGAAAAACGCCATCATGATGATCGACTTTGCGCTGGAGCGTCAGCGCGACGGTGTCGCACCCTTCGACGCCATACGCGAAGCCTGCCTGATACGTTTCCGTCCCATCATGATGACCACCATGGCCGCGCTGGCCGGCACCCTGCCCATCGCCCTGGCCATAGGGGCCGGCGCCGAGGTGCGGCAGCCGCTGGGTTATGCCGTGGTGGGCGGCCTGATGGTGTCGCAGTGGCTGACGCTCTATCTCACGCCGGTGATTTATCTTTATCTCGACCGCTTCTCGCCCAAGGTGCAGACTGCCGGGGAGGCCGAAGCGGCCTGAACCCGGGGAGAGAGCATGGCGCTGGATGCCGGCCGTTGGGAAAAACTCTGCCACGCGTTGGGCGTCGCCGTGGACCGTGAAGAATTTGCACGCCTGAATGCCGCCTACGCGGAACCGCAGCGCGCCTACCATACGGCGCAGCATATCAATGAATGCCTGGACAGACTGGACTGGGCGCTCGGCCAGCAGGATTTTCCGGATGCGCCGGCCGTTGCCACGGCGCTCTGGTATCACGATGCGGTCTACCAGCCCACGCAACACGACAACGAAGCCCTGAGCGCCGACCAGGCCGTGGCCTTCCTGCAGGGCGGTGGCTGTGATGCGGCGCTGCAACAGCAGGTGCATGCCCTGATCATGGCAACCAGCCATGGCGACATCCCCACCGAGCCCGCTCAACAGCTGCTGGTGGATATCGATCTTTCCATTCTCGGCGCCAGCCCCGAACGCTTTGCCGAATTCGAAAAGCAGATCCGTTTTGAATACAGCTGGGTGCCGCTGGAAAACTACCGCGCCCGCCGTGCCGAGCTGCTGCAGCATTTCCTGGCCCGGCCCCGTCTCTACAGCACGGATGTTTTCCACGACCTGCTGGAAGCACAGGCCCGCAAGAATGTGCAGGCTGCCATCAACACGTTGACTGCCTGACTGACAAAGGAGTGCCCGCATGCTGGATATGTCCGTCCCCTGGTGGGAATTCATACTGCGCGCCGTGGTGGTCTATCTCTTCCTGCTGGTGCTGCTGCGCCTCACCGGCAAACGCCAGATCGGTGAGCTGTCACCTTTCGACCTGGTCCTTCTGCTCATCCTCTCCAATGCCGTGCAGAACTCCATGAATGCCGGCGACAACTCTTTGATAGGCGGTTTGATTTCCGCCACCGTGCTCATCCTGCTGAATTACGGCATAGGCCAGCTCACCTTCCGCAGCCGCAAGCTGGAAGGCCTGATCGAAGGCCGGCCGCAACTGCTGATCCATAACGGCCAGGTCTACCAGGATGTGCTAGCCAGGAACCAGCTGACGCAGCAGGAACTGGAAACAGCGCTGCGCCAGAACGGCTGCACCGAAGTGGAGGAAGTGAAGCTGGCCGTGCTGGAAGACAATGGCCATATCAGTGTCATTCCGCGCAGCAAGGACGACTGAGTCCGCATGCATCCCGTCTTCACCATAGGCCACTCCAACCAGACGCTGGCGGCCTTCATTGCCCTTCTGCACAGCCACGGCATCACCGCACTGGCCGATGTGCGCTCACAACCTTACAGCCGCCATGTCCCGCATTTCTCGCGCGAGCCCTTGAAGGCCGCGCTGGAAGCGGCAGGTATCAGCTATGTCTTCCTCGGCCAGGAATTGGGGG
>DASUXS010000321.1:0-4492 GCA_036377855.1 Moraxellaceae bacterium | reverse complement strand
TTTTCAATGGAAACGATTTTCTTGGTTGCAGTGGCGTTCATGACTGACTCCTTCCTTTGCTCCCCCTCTCCCCGCTTGCGGGGAGAGGGTTGGGGTGAGGGGAAAATTAGTTGGCTTCGTAAGTGAAACGCTTGGCGATCTGTATCAGCGCCTGTTCCAGCAACAGCCCGACGATGCCCACCACGAAGATGGCGATGATGATGTGGGCGACATTGAGGTTGTTCCATTCATCCCAGACCCAGAAGCCCAGGCCGACACCGCCGGTGAGCATTTCCGCCGCCACGATCACCAGCCAAGCCACGCCTATGGACAGGCGTATGCCGGTCAGCAGGTAGGGCAGCACGGAGGGAAACAGTATCTTGGTGAAGATTTTCCATTCCGACAGGTTGAGCACGCGCGCAACGTTCAGGTAATCCTGCGGCACCTGCGACACACCGACCGCGGTATTGATGATGATGGGCCAGATGCTGGAGATGAAAATCACCCAGATGGAAGCCGGCTCGGCGGCCTTGAACACCAGCAGGCCTATGGGCAGCCAGGCCAGCGGCGACACCGGACGCAGCAGCGAAATAATCGGTGCGAACATGTCGTTGAGGAAACGGAAGCGCCCCAGCATGAAGCCCAGCGGGATGCCGATCAGTGCCGCCATGCCGAAGCCCATGCCGACACGGCCCAGCGAACGCAGGATGTTCCAGCCTATGCCCTGGTCATTGGGGCCGTTCACATAAAAGGGATGCGCAAACAGCAGCTTTGCCGCTTCCCAGGTCGCCGCCGGTCCCGGCAGATCGGTGCGGTAATGGCTGAGCACGGCCCACACCAGGATGAAGAAACCCACGCCCATCAGCGGCGCCAGCGTGCGCACCAGCAGCGTGCCCCAGGCCAGGCCCTGCAGCCAGGCCCTGAACTTCTCGCGCCGTGACGGCGCTGCCGCTTCTTTCGCCGCCGCTGCCTTTTCCAGATTCGTCATCAGTGCCGTCATGGCATTTTCTCCCCGGCAATACGCCGTATTCAGCCTTCTGCAGGCAATAAGGGGCCGCGCTGCCCCTGTGGAGGCAGCGGGTGTCGCGTAATTCGAAGCTGCGTGTCGCTGAAGCAGCCGGCCCGGCGGGCCGGCGGTTCACTGTGACGCTCAGACCTTGATGGCGAAGCTCGCCGCGTAGGCCTTGGGATCGGAACCATCCCAGACCTTGCCGTCGACCAGCGTGCTGGAACGCATGGGCGAAGAGGGCAGCGCCACCTTGAGCTGCGTGGCCGCCTGCTTGTAGAGGTCAACCTGGTTGATGGACTTGGCGACGGCGAGATAATCCGGATCGGATTTCAGCAGGCCCCAGCGGCGCTGCTGTGTGAGGAACCACATGCCGTCGGAGTAATAGGGGAAGCTGACCTTGCCGCCGTCGAAGAACTGCATGGGGTTCTGGTCTTCCCAGCGCTTGCCGATGCCGTTGTCGTAGTGGCCCAGGAAACGGCCCAGGATCACGTCTTCCGGTGCATTCACATAGGATTTGCCGCAGATGAGCTTCGCTACTTGAGGACGATTTTTCACGTCATCGATATAGCGCGAGGCATCCAGCACCGCCATCAGCAGCGCACGCGCCGTGTTGGGATTCTTCTTCACGAAGTCGGCGGTGCAGCCCAGCACCTTTTCCGGATGGTCGGCCCAGATGCCCTGGGTGGTGGTGACGGTGAAGCCGATATTGTCGTAGATGGCGCGTGCGCCCCAGGGTTCGCCCACGCAGTAGCCGTCCATATTGCCCACGCGCATGTTCGCCACCATCTGCGGCGGCGGCACCACGATGGTCTTCACGTCCTTCATGGGATCAATGCCCTGCGCCGCCAGCCAGTAATACAGCCACATCGCGTGGGTGCCGGTGGGGAAGGTCTGGGCGAAGGTGTAGTCGCGCTTGTCGGTGTCGATGAGGCGCTTCAGCGACTTGCCGTCGGTGACGCCCTTTTCCTTGAGCTGGTTGGACAGGGTGATGGCCTGGCCGTTCTGGTTCAGGGTCATCAGCACCGACATGTCTTTCTTGGGGCCGCCCACGCCCAGGTGCACGCCGTAGACCAGGCCGTAGAGCACATGGGCGGCATCCAGCTCGCCGTTGATGAGCTTGTCGCGCACGCCGGCCCAGGAGGCCTCCTTGCTGACATTGATGCGTATCCCGTATTTCTTGTCGAAACCCAGGACCGAGGCGATGACCACGGGGGCGCAGTCGGTCAGGGGAATGAAGCCGACATTGACCTCTTCCTTTTCAGGTTTGTCGGAACCGGCCGCCCAGGCGGTCGAAGGCATCTGCATGGACCATCCTCCCATCACGCCGGCGGCTCCCGCGGCCAGCATGGAGTTTTTCAAAAACTGACGACGTCCAGTGTCCACGGTGCCCTGTGCCTCTGCAGCCACTTCGACAGGGGTATCCACCGGTTTGGACATGCTGTTCAGCTCATCACGATCCGCCATCACACACCTCATTACAGGAGAGCTGCAGCAGCGTTATCCGCTCTATGCAGTCTTCAGACCAAGGCAGCCGCACCGGACAAAAAAAAATGGCGTCTGCGGATTACTCCGCAGGACGCCATTGTCCTCGCCGGTGCTGCCACCGGGAATGTGACACCTAAGGGGGTCTCGCGACCCGGGGTGTCCACGCACGACACAGGAGAAGCTTGAACTCGCTCCGACGATGGAGGTTGTGAGTTCACATGAATTAACAGAGCAACCGCTGTGCCAGCTTTTGAACGCCCCTGAAAAAGACCTTTTTCACCATCGTGGTGCGGGTTTTGCCCCAAAGCAGGGAATGGTGCACGCCTTTTGGCCCTATACAGCCCATGACGGCCCAGGCCATGGTGCAGGACCGCACCGGAACGGACTGCCCCTCCTGGCCAACACGGAGGTCGGGGCAAAAAAAATGGCGCCCGCGGGCGCCATCAGCAAAGAAAGGGAAAGGCTCAGGTCAGCAGGTCGTTCATGGACAGCAGCTTGTCCGCCACCTCGACGATGCGGATATTGCGGTCCATGGCCATCTTGCGCATGGCGTTATAGGCATCGGCCTCGGACAGGCCGCGCAGCTGCATGAGCAGGCCCTTGGCGCGCTCCACCGTCTTGCGCTCGTTGAGCTTGCCCTCGGCCACCCGGACCTGCTGCTTAAGTGCCTGATCTGCCTCGAATCTTGCCTGGGCCACGGTGAGCACGGACTCAAGCTTGGCGACGTCTATGCCCTCCACCACATAGGCGGACACACCGGCCTTGATGGCGGCGCGTATGGAGGCCGGCTGGCCGTCGTCACTGACCATGACGATGGGGCGCGGCTCGTCCTGGCTCACCATCACGATCTGCTCCAGCACGTCACGGCTGGGGGACTCGGTGTCTATCATCACCACGTCCGGCTGCAGGGTGGCGACGCGGCGGGGGATCATGAAGGCCGACGAGACCTCCTCCACCACCTCGAAACCGGCCTGCATGAGGGCAGCGCGCAAACGGCCAACCTGTTTGTTGGTATCGTTGACCAGCAAAATCTTGAGCATCGCCCGGGTATCCTGAATCGTTATGACAGGAGATCAGCAAGCGCTGTGCCAATGTCATAAAGCGTGTCTTTTGTTCAAGCAGGTCCGATGCTAGGGTGCGCGGCCGCTGCTGGCCGCTGTCGCAATCAAGGACGATGATGATTCCGGAACCGCTGTCCCCTTCCCGTGAAAACCGCCTGGTCGCGCTGCTCGCGGCCATGCAGTTCTGCCATATCGTCGACTTCATGGTGCTGATGCCACTGGGCCCGCAGCTCATGCGCCTCATGCAGATCACGCCGGCGCAGTTCGGCTTCCTGGTGGCGGCCTATACGCTGAGTGCCGGCCTGGCCGGTTTTGTCTGCGCCTTCATCGTCGACCGTTTCGACCGCCGCCGCATGCTGCTGGCCATACTCGCCGGCTTCCTGCTGGCCACCCTGGCCTGCGGCCTGGCCTGGAATTTCGAAAGCCTGCTGGTCGCGCGCCTGCTCGCCGGCCTCTTCGGTGGCGTGCTGGGTGCCAACATCCTCGCCTATCTGGGCGACTGCATTCCCGAAGTGCGGCGCGGCGCCGCCACCGGCAAACTGATGGCGGCGTTTGCACTGGCGGCCGTCGCCGGCGTGCCGCTGGGGATTTTCCTGGCCACGCACTACACCTGGCATATGCCCTTCCTTTTCATTTCCGGCATCAGCCTGCTGCTCTGGTTCCTGGGCCTGTCTGTGCTGCCTTCGCTGCCGGCACAGGACCGCGGCCCCATACAGATCGCCGGCACGCTGGATGCCGTGTTCAGCGACCGCAACCACTGGTATGCCTTTGCCCTGGTCGGTGCGCTGATGCTGGCGGGCTTCACCGTCATCCCCTTCATCAGTCCCTATATGGTGAAGAACGTGGGGCTCAGCGAATCGCAGCTGTCGCTGATCTATTTCTTCGGCGGCCTCACTTCGCTGTTTGCTGCGCCGCTCATAGGCAAGCTGGCCGACAAATTCGGCAAGGCCTTCATCCT
>DASUXS010000320.1:0-2451 GCA_036377855.1 Moraxellaceae bacterium | reverse complement strand
CAGACCGGCCCGCTCATCAGACGCGCCGGAAAATCAGGCTGCCGTTGGTGCCACCGAAACCGAAGGAATTCGACAGGGCGACATTGATGGGCATGGAGCGTGCCTTGTTGGGCACGTAATCCAGCTTGCAGCCCTCATCCGGATTGTCCAGGTTGATGGTGGGCGGCGCGATATTGTCGCGTATGGCCAGGATGGAAAAGATGGCTTCCACCGCACCGGCGGCACCCAGCAGATGGCCGATCATGGATTTGGTGGAGCTGATCGCCACCTTGTTCGCATGCGCACCGAACACGGATTCGATGGCCTGCGATTCGGCAATGTCACCCGCCGGCGTCGAGGTGCCGTGGGCATTGATGTAGTCGACAGCAGACGGATCAATGCCGGCATCACTCAGGGCGTTCTGCATGGCCTGCGCGGCACCAGCGCCACCTTCGGGCGGAGCCGTCATATGGAAAGCATCGTCGCTCATGCCGAAGCCGATGAGCTCGGCATAGATTTTCGCGCCGCGTGCTTTCGCGTGTTCGTACTCTTCCAGCACGATGACACCGGCGCCATCGCCCAGCACAAAGCCGTCGCGGTCGCGGTCCCAGGGACGGCTGGCCGCCTGCGGATTGTCATTGCGGGTGGAGAGCGCACGGGCTGCGCCGAAACCGGCCATGCCCAGCGGGCTGCTGCCCTTTTCACTGCCACCGGCCAGCATCACGTCGGCATCGCCATAGCTGATGAGACGTCCGGCGAGACCGATGGAGTGGGTGCCAGTGGTGCAGGCCGTCACCAAAGCAATATTGGGTCCCTTGAGACCCAGCTTGATGGCCAGCATGCCTGCCGACATATTGATGATGGAACCCGGCACGAAGAAGGGAGACACCTTGCGCGGCCCCCCTTCCAGCAGCAACTCGTGGTTGCGTTCGATGGAGGTGAGGCCACCGATGCCGGAGCCGGTGGCGACACCGATACGGCCGGCGTTTTCTTCCGTCACCGTGAGGCCGGCATCCTGGAAAGCCTGCATGCCGGCGGCCAGGGCGTACTGCACGCATTCGTCGAGACGACGCGCATCCTTGGCCGGCATATAGGGTTCGACATCGAAATCGCGGATGAGACCGGCGAAACGGGTGCTGTAATTCGTGGTGTCGAAATGATCGATCAGGGAAATGCCACTCTGGCCGGCGGTGATGCCTGCCCAGGTAGTGTCCAGGGTGTTGCCCAGCGGGGTCATCATGCCCATGCCGGTCACCACGACGCGACGACGTGTCATCTCAGCTCCTCAGCCTCGGTGCGCTGCAGCGCAGTGCAGCGCCATGGCGGCACTGCATATCCCCATGAAAGAATGATGAAAATCATCTTCCAGATGTACAAAAGCCGCAGTCCACCTAGGCAGAGCTGCGGCTTTCCAGCGATAACAGCGGATTACTTGCTGTTGGCGCTGATGTAATCGATGGCGTTTTGCACCGTGCTGATCTTCTCGGCTTCCTCATCGGGGATTTCGAGTTCGAACTCTTCTTCCAGAGCCATCACCAGTTCAACGGTGTCGAGCGAGTCGGCGCCAAGGTCATCCACGAAAGAAGCTTCGCTGGTGACGTCCTCCAGCTTCACACCCAGCTGCTCGGCGACGATTTTCTTGACCCGTTCTTCGATAGTGCTCACGCTTTTTCTCCTCAGGTGGTCGGTCCTTGCCGGAACCCGCGCTAGTTTATGGGAGCCCCCCGGGGGTGGCAAGCCGGCGGGTCCGGCAAAAGTAAGGGTTTGTTGCAGCCACAAAAACAGGAAAAACTCCTGCTATTCCATATACATACCGCCATTCACATGCAGCGTGACGCCGGTGATGTAGGACGCTTCCGCCGAGGCCAGGAAGCCTACGGCGGCGGCGATTTCCTCGGGCTGGCCAAGACGGCCGGCCGGGATGGAGGCGAGCAGCTTTTCCTTCTGCTCCTCCGGAAGGACATGGGTCATGTCGGTGGCGATGAAGCCGGGCGCCACGGCATTGACGGTGATATTGCGCGAGCCGATCTCGCGGGCCAGGGCACGGGAGAAGCCTTCCAGGCCGGCCTTGGCGGCAGCGTAGTTGGCCTGGCCGGGGTTGCCGCTGGAGCCGACCACGGAGCTGATGCTGATGATGCGGCCCCAGCGCTCCTTCGTCATTGCCTTCAGGCAGGCCTTGCTCATGCGGTAGATGGCGCTGAGGTTGGTGGCGATGACCGCGTCCCACTCGTCATCCTTCATGCGCAGCATGAGGTTGTCGCGGGTGATGCCGGCGTTGTTCACCAGGATGAGGGGAGCGCCAACCTCGGCGTTGATGGCCGCCAGGGTGGTCTCGATGGAGGCGGGATCGGACACGTCGAGCGCATAGCCGCGTCCGGTGTTGCCCGCCTCCTTCAGATAGGCGGTGATGCCATCGGCGCCCGCAGCCGTGGTGGCGGTGCCGACGACGGTGGCGCCACGACCGGCCAGCTC
>DASUXS010000319.1:0-3298 GCA_036377855.1 Moraxellaceae bacterium | reverse complement strand
TCCAATGAAAAGGGCGGCTTGCGCCGCCCTTTTTACCAGATTTGACCGCATCTGCCCTTAGAGCTTGATGTCGGCCGTGAGGGTGACCAGGCGTGGCTGGGCAATATAGGGCTGGTTGCCGGTATAAGCCGTGCCGTAGGTCTTGTCGGCGATGTTCTGGACGTTCAGCGTCAGGCTGACCTGCTTGCTGACTTCCATGCCGACATAGAGATTGCCCACGCCCCAGCCCGGTACCTCTACGTTGTCGTAGGCGCTGTTGTCGCTGTCGCTGCGGGCAATGATCTGGCCGCCGACATTGTAGCGGTCGAGGCTGTAGTCCAGCTGTGACGACAGCGAGCTGCGCGGACGACGCGAAAGTTCATCGCCGGTCTTGCGGTCCTCTGCCTTCACATAGGCATATTCATTGGTCCATTTCAGGTTGCCCTGGCGAAGAGCCAGGCGGAACTCACCACCGCTGAGGCGGGCTTCATCAATGTTCACCGGCATCATGCCGTTGTAGTTGATGAGCTCATCAACATCGTTGCGGAAAGCCGCCAGTCCGAAGTTCCAGGCGCCGGCCTGGCCCTTGAAGCCGATTTCCTTGTTCACCGCTTCTTCCGGTTTGAGGTCGGGGTTGCTGAAGCCCGGTGCATAAAGGTCACCAGCGGTAGGTGCCTTGAAGCCGGTGCTGTAGGTGGCATAGGCGCGGTAGTTTTCGCTGAAGCTCCAGCCCAGGGTGGCTTCACCGGTGCTGTTGTTGCCGTACTCAGAGCTGGACTCGTGGCGGCCGGCCAGCAGTGCCGAGAAAGCACCCAGGGTGAACTGGTCCTGCAGGTAGAAGGCCGTGGTGTTCAGGGTGATGTCATAGCCGCTGCCGAAGCTGACGGTGTCGACATGGTTGGTGTAGTAGGTTGCGCCTGCCGTCACCAGGTTGTTGCCGGGCAGTGCAAAGTCATTCTGCCAGTCGATCTGTTCGCGCTCCGTGTGCAGATAGTCGCTGGAGCCATTCTGCTCGTTCTTTTCACGGCTCATGGAGTACATGAGCTTGCTGTTCCAGATCTCGAAGAATTTCCCGTGCACATCCAGCGAGGTGAAATCGTTGAAGAAATCCTGCGAGGTCGGGCTCAGCGTAAAGGAGGCCAGGTATTCATTGCGCCCGCTGTTCTGCTGGTAGTTGGCATTGGCCCCCAGCGTGCTGTCGCCATAACCCAGTTGCGCCAGCAGGCCGGTATTGCGGTAGCCGCTGTCTTCGGAAACGGTTTCCAGCAGCGGGTAGCCATCGGTGTAGAAAGTGCTGACCGCAACGGCACTGGAGAATTTGCCGGACTGGCTGTCCTGGCGCAGCGATCCGCCGAAGGTGCCCTGGCCGCCGCCGGTCACGCTGATGGTGGTGGCGGGGGTGCTGCTCTTGCGCGTGATGATGTTGATGACACCACCGATGGCTTCCGATCCGTAGAGGGAGGATTTGGGGCCGCGTACGATTTCAATGCGCTCGATATTGTCCGGACGCAGGAACTGGATATTGGGCTGTCCCAGCGAGCTGGTGCCGATACGGGCGCCGTCGACCAGCACCAGTACCTGGGTGGAAGCCGCGCCACGCAGGAAGATGGATGTCTGCTGGCCGGGACCGCCGGAGCGCACGACATTGACGCCGCCGTAGCTGCTCAGCAGGTCACCGATGTCCAGCGCGGGATTGCGGGCAATTTCTTCGCGGCTGATGACGGTGACAGAGGCCAGCGCGTTGTCGACGGTCTGCTCGGTACGTGAAGCGGATACCACGACTTCCGGCAGGGTGGTGGTTTCTTCAGCGTAAGCAGAAGTGGCCACAGCGACGGCTGCGGCGATAGGCAGAAGAGAGAGTTTCATCAAAAGCTCCAGGCTGTTTGGGTCCCCGCAAACAGGAAAGATCAGCTGGAGGCATTGAAAACGATGAGGGAAAGCCGGCACAGGGAGACGCCGTTTTCCGGTCATCAGCCCACCGCACTGACCGCGACGGAGCACTTGTGAAAAGCGCTCCGGCTTTCAGGCCGGTCTCCGGGCTCATCGGTGGATTGTCCTGGCAGTATCTCTATGAGGAGTTCCCTGCGGAGGTTTCCCGGCGGCTTCACCTTCCCACCCTCAAGGGCAGTGGCAACCTGAAGCGCCTTTCCGACTTACCGTTGCGGGGGCAGCACTGGTCTTGCACCAGTTTCCCGTCCCTTTCCGTTTGCGGCGGAAAGGGACCGGCCTCTGTCTTCCCGGGATTAAAGGGGGGAAGTAGTGGCCGGACACCTGAAAGTGGGCGCGATTCTAGGGGCTGGCCGGGCCGGGGCCAAGCAGATTCCGTCCGGAGGGCCGGGCCTGAGGCAGGGACCGGCAAGGCCCGCCGCTCAGTGCGGCAGGGCGCGGATACGTTCCAGCAGGGCGGTATTGGTGGGGGCGTCGATGCCATGCGCGGCGGCGCGCGCCAGCACATGGCCGTTGATGAAATCGATTTCGGTTTCGCGGCCGGCCGCCACATCGGCATGCATGGAGGAAATATTGGCGGCGGTTTTTTCCGCGGCGGCGCAGGCGGCCTGGAACAGGGTGGCGCCGTCGCTGGCCATGCCTTCCGCCGTCATCACGGCAGCGACTTCGTCGCACACCGCCTGCATGGTGGTCAGCGCTTCCGGCTTCTGCAACAGCTCGCCGTTGCGGCAGCGATGGATGGCCGTCAGCGGGTTGATGGCGCAATTCATGGCGAGCTTGAGCCAGCGCCGGCGCTGGATGTCGTCCACGGCCTGCACCGGCCAGCGCGGGTCATGCAGCTCTGCGGCAATGGCCTGCGCTATATCGGCATGTGCGGCCTGATCGGCACCGATCACGGTTTCGCCGCGGCCGGCCAGCACCAGGTGATCGCGTTCGCGCCGCCACACACCGTCGGTACTGATGCCGGTCAGCAGGCAGAGGTCGGGACGCTGCCAGCGCAGGAAGGTTTCCGCGCCCATGCCGTTCTGCAGCAGCAGCACCGGAATGCCCTGCGGCAGATGCGGCAGCAGGGGCTTCAAGGCATCGGCGGTAAGTTGGGATTTGGTGGTGACCAGCAGCGCCTCGACAACGCCCGGATCCGTGGCGGGCCGTTGCAGGAAAACCTGCGCAGGCAATTCTTCGGCATTGTCGATGCGCAGCGTGCGCTCACCGGCGTCGTCGCCGTGGGCGATCAGGGTGACAGGGATGCCGCGGCTGGCCAGGCGCAGGGCCCACAGGCCGCCGATGGCGCCGGCGCCCAGCACATGCCAGGACAATGTCTTTGCAGCAAGGGATGGCGTGTTCACGCCGGAATGGTAGCACCGCTCCAGCG
>DASUXS010000318.1:0-10949 GCA_036377855.1 Moraxellaceae bacterium | reverse complement strand
TATTATTTTCGCCGGTAATACATGCGGGACGGCACATTGATCGGCTGATTGTATGTCGGACTCTTACTGTCAGCATCAAGCACACGCTGCATGAAAGCAGCGCGGTCAGCGCGCTCTTCATCCGCCTTCACGAAATGGTCTATTTCAATGAACGCCAGCCGGGTGATCGTTTGATCATCCACATAGCGCATATCGTTTTCAGTCAACTCAAGGGCGGAATGAGGCTTGAAACCGTTCGGGAACACAATGAACATCACGTTGTTTTCCCAGATGTCCTTGAACCGCTCTTCAGGAAAACTGATGTTGCCCAAGGCAGGATCAGCCACGAAGACACGGCCTTCCTGATATTTTTTGACCACAACGAAGTGCTTGAAGCCCGCATAGTGAATGGGAACGATTGCCGGATGGTCGAGCTTTTTGAGATCTTCAAAAGATCCCTTGTAGCCGCCACTGGGATGCCCCAGCACCGTCACCAGGCGCTTCATGTCCAGCAAGGAAAAACCTCTGCGCTGGACGATCTTGTCCGTCTCACCATACTTGAGGAGACCATCCATGATCTGACGCTCCTCGAACTGACGACCAAGATAGCCATTCAGAACAGTGGTCAGGGCCGCAGAGCCGCAGCTGTAGTCGTATGCCTGGTGGACAATATTTTTGAATTGCTGCTCGGCATAGGGGCGCACCACTTCCGGGCGCTCCAGCATGACAGCTCGAGAGTTCTGACGACTATCAAGAACCTGTGAAAAATAAACGCTGGACGGAGCCTTTTCCTCGACCGGGAAAGACTCGTCTGCAAAGAAATAAATGAGGGCGGCCCCAAGGAAGACTGTCAGCATGATTTTTTTGTTTTAAAAGCCGTGTCTTGATTGTGGTTATAGTGACACCGCAACCGCGTAACCATACACCGATTTCACGCTGGAATCACCTGTTTTTACTGAATTGCTACATTCCAAGCCAGCGTTTCCGCAATAAAAAAAGGGGGCCTAAGCCCCCTTCTCCACATCCCGAGCCATTAGTGGCCAGAGATGGTGATCGCCGTACCGTTCAGGTTCAGGCCGATGACTTCGATGTCGCCCAGCACAGCAGCAGCCGGAGCACCCAGCTTCACGCCAGTCAGAGTCTGATACACACCCTGGGTGGCACTACCCAGCTGGTTCAGGGTGACGGCCAGACCGGCAGCCGTGGCATCGACGCTGGCATCAACCGTCAGGTCGGTGGCACCAACGCCGGCATCACGCATGCCGATGGAGGCCACAGCGATGGAGCCGCCAGAGTTGGCATCGTTCAGCGAGAAGTTGGCGATGTTCAGGCCACCGGTCATGACCGTGTTCAGACGGATCATGGCGCCCTGCGGTTCGCTGCCCAGCTGGATGTTGGCAGTGGTAGCGCCCAGGGTGATGGTCATGTCGTTCAGCAGCGGGGTACCGGCAGCAGTCACGGTGCCGTAACCGGCGCCAGCAGCCTGCGTACCAGAAGCGGTACCGCTGTTCATCACAGACAGGTCACCAGTGTGGATGGTGGTGGTGCCGGTGAGGCTCACACCGATGTTCAGGTAGGCACCGGTCTGGCCAGTAGCCACCGGAGTGGCGTCGCCGCCGTCAGCGTCGATCACCAGGTTCAGAGCGCCACCGAACACGATGCTCATCGGGCGGTTGCCGCCAGCAGTGGCATTCAGGGGGTCAGCCGGATCACCGATAACAATGGCACCGGAGTTGGCATTGCCAGTGTGGCCGTCGTTGTCATGAATGATGGTAGCCATCGTGATGCCAGCAACCGGGGTGGTGATGCTCAGGGTGATACCGTCCTGGCCGGTGGCAGCAGACAGAGCTTCGTCATCCATGGCCTGCATGGCGAAAGCGCTGGAAGAGGCGGCGATGATGGCGGAAGCCAGAGCGAGTTTCTTCAACCCTTTCATGGGGTATTCTCCTCAGTTTTTATGATTGTTATTGCTCTTTGTTGAGCAATTGTTATTGCGCCCGAGGAAACTAACATGCTCCTTGCCTGACCATCAAGTCCTTTGCCGCAACGGTAATCATTGCCGACGAGCGGCAACCCGCCAAAATAGGATAAGCTTTCCAGGTTGATAAAACACTGGTTTTCATAGAGTTAGACTGGTCCCATGCGTCATCCCCTGCCCTACCATCCCGAGCTCGGCGCCTGGCTGAGAGCCCTGGCCCAGCCTGATCAGCGCGCCGTGTGGCTGCGTCCAGCAGGCAGTCTTGACATGGAGATCTTCAGCGCATTTCCGATCATGCATTGCAATGACCTGGAGCAGGGCAAGCTGCCTGGGCAGGCAGCCGTTCCTTCGTACCTGGAAGACCTGCCCTTCCGGGGCGGGCACCTCGGTTACATCAGCTACGATGGCGGTGGCACCCCGCCTTTGCCTTCCGTCTATCTCGGACTGTATCCCCACTTCATTCATATCGACCATCACCGCCGCACCGCCGAAGAGGTCCGCCTGCCTGGCTTTCCCGCCCCGGCCGAGGAGTGGGGGCAACTGCTGGCAGCCAGCCTGCAGCCGCCAGCAGCGGCTGCTTTTGCACTGACCGGCACCTTCCAGCCTCTTACCTCACCGGATCGGTATCGCCGGGACTTCCAGCGCATCCAGCACTACCTGCACCAGGGCGACTGCTACCAGGTGAACTATGCCCAGGCCTTCCGCGCCGGCTGCCAGGGCAGCAGCGCCGCGGCCATGGACCGGCTGCTGGCCGTCAGCAACCCCGCCTACGCGGCCTGGCTCAGCCTGCCCGAAGGAGAAATCCTCAGCCTCTCCCCGGAGCTCTTCCTCAGGGTGGAAGCTGGTCGTATCACGACCAAGCCCATCAAAGGCACCGCACCCCGCTCTGCCGATCCGGTCCGTGATGCGCAGTTGCGCGAGGAGCTGCAGGCCAGCCCCAAGAACCGCGCCGAGAACCTGATGATCGTGGACCTGCTGCGCCACGACATCAGCCAGCATGCGGAAACCGGGTCGGTACAGGTGGAAAAGCTCTTCGAGGTGGAAACCCTGCCCCAGGTCCATCACCTGGTCAGCACCATTAGAGCCAACCTTAAGAAAGAATCGCAATCAATTGATTTAATTAAAGATTGCTTTCCTGGAGGCTCCATTACCGGCGCCCCCAAGAAGCGCGCCATGGAGATCATCGCCGAGCTGGAGCCCACGCCCCGTAGCATCTACTGCGGCAGCATCGGCTACCTCAACCTGGACGGCAGCGGCCAGTTCAACATCGCCATCCGCACCCTGCTGCGCCAGGGCGACCACATCACGGCCTGGGCTGGCGGCGGCATCGTGGCGGACTCGGATTGCGACGCAGAGTACCAGGAGTGTTTCGACAAGATCGGCGCCCTGATGCGGGCACTGGAAGACATGGGGCCTGCCTGAAAACCCGGCCATAAAAAAAGCCCGCACTTGGCGGGCTTTTCTTTGCGCAGAAAACGCTCAGGGAATCTGGCGCAGCGAACCCTTGCGGATTTCCGCCTTGAGCTCTTCGTAGTTACGGGTGACCGGGAACTGCGGGAACTCACGGATCACGTTCTCGGGCGCATCGAAGAGGATGCCGCGGTCGGCTTCGCCCAGCATATTGGTGTCGTTATAGGAGTCGCCGGCGGCGATGACGCGGTAGTTCAGGCCATGCAGCGCCTTCACGGCGGCACGCTTCTGGTCCGGCTGGCGCAGCACATAGTTGGTGATGCGGCCGGCGGCATCGGTTTCCAGCTTGTGGCACATGATGGTGGGCCAGCCCAGCTGGCGCATCAGCGGATGCGCGAACTCATAGAAGGTGTCGGAAAGGATGATGAGCTGGAAATGCTCGCGCACCCATTCCACGAATTCACCGGCACCGGGCAGCGGACCCATCTGGGCGATCACGTCCTGGATGTCGTTCAGGCCCAGCTTGTGTTCGTCGAGGATGCGCAGGCGCTGGCGCATCAGCACGTCGTAATCGGGGATATCACGGGTCGTGGCTTCCAGCTCTTTGATGCCGGTGCGCTTGGCAAAATTGATCCAGATTTCAGGGACCAGCACCCCTTCCAGATCCAGACAGACGATTTCCATGGCAAGCTCCCGGCGGCAAAGATTTGAACGCCGCGAACTGTACTGATTCACCCCCGCTCCTGCAATCGGGAACGCACCCCCTGCCCCGCCTTGCGCCCTCTGCTAGACTAGGCGCCCCGCGCAGCCATTCCGCCAGGAAAACGCCATGAGCCTCACCGAAGACACCCTCCTCAGCTGGTCCACCGAGTACGCAGGCAAGACCCCGCAGCAGATACTCAAGCTGGCCTTGGAGAACTTCGACAACATCGCCATCTCCTTCAGCGGCGCCGAGGACGTCGTGCTGGTGGACATGGGCGTGAAGATCGCCGCCAAGCTGGGCAAGCCCCTGCGTGTCTTCACCCTGGACACCGGCCGCCTGCATGCCGAGACCTACCGCTTCCTGGAAAAGGTGCGCACGCATTACGGCATCACCCTGGAAGTCTGCTTCCCCGAGCCGGAAGCCGTGCAGAAGATGGTGAATGAAAAAGGCCTGTTCAGCTTCTACCAGGACAACCACGAAGAGTGCTGCGGCATCCGCAAGGTCGCTCCGCTGCGCAAGAAGCTGTCCACGCTGGATGCCTGGGTCACCGGCCAGCGCCGCGACCAGAGCCCCAACACGCGCAATGCCGTGCCTGTCGTCCAGGCCGACAAGAATTTCGCCCGCCCCGGCGAACTGCTGGCCAAGTTCAACCCGCTGGCCAACTGGAGCTCGGAAGATGTCTGGGCCTATATCCGCGCCTTTGAAGTGCCCTATAACGAACTGCATGAAAAAGGCTTTGTCAGCATAGGCTGCGAGCCCTGCACCCGCCCCGTGCTGCCCAACCAGCACGAACGCGAAGGCCGCTGGTGGTGGGAAGAAGCCACCAAGAAGGAGTGCGGGCTGCATATCAGCAACCTGGACAGCAAGGGCTGAACCCCGCCCACAAAAAAGCCGGCAATTGCCGGCTTTTTTATTTCAGCAGCACTCAGAGCGAAGGCAGCTCCACACCCTCGAAAACCTGCTCCAGCTCGCCACGCGAATGCGCCTGCACGGCGGCATCGATGCGCTCGCGCGTCAGGTGCGGGGCAAAGGTCTTCACGAAGTCATACATGAAGCCGCGCAGGAACGTGCCTTTGCGGAAACCGATGCGCGTGGTGCTGGATTCGAAAAGATGGCTGGCGTCGATGGCCACCAGGTCCTTGTCCACCTCGGGATCGAAAGCCATATGGGCGATGATGCCTATGCCTATGCCCAGGCGCACATAAGTCTTGATGACATCGGCATCGGTGGCCGTGAACACCACGCGCGGCGTCAGCCCGCGCTGCTTGAAAGCCTCGTCCAGCTTGGAGCGGCCGGTGAAGCCGAAGACATAGGTCACCAGCGGGAACTGCACCACGTCTTCCAGCGTGATCTGGCTGCGTATGGCCAGCGGATGGTTGCGCGGCACCACCACGGAACGGTTCCAGTGATAGCAGGGCAGCATGATGAGGTCGGAGAAATGCTCCATGCCCTCGGTGGCGATGGCGAAGTCCACGGTGCCATCGGCCGCCATCTCGGCAATCTGCTGCGGCGTGCCCTGGTGCATGTGCAGGGCCACGTCCGGGTACTGGCCGATGAAGCGTTCGATCACGCCCGGCAGGCGGTAGCGGGCCTGGGTATGGGTGGTGGCTATGGAGAGGTGGCCGCGCTTCTGGTCCGTGTATTCCAGCGAGACCTGGCGGATGCTTTCCACCTTGCGCAGGATGTCGCCGGCGATGGCGAGTATGGCCTGGCCGGCGGGCGTCACCCGGGTCAGGTGCTTGCCGCTGCGCGAGAATATCTCCACGCCCAGCTCGTCCTCGAGCAAACGGATCTGCTTGCTGATCCCCGGCTGCGAGGTATAGAGGCTCTGCGCCGTGAGGGAGACATTGAGGTCGTGATGGGCGACCTCCCAGATATAACGCAGCTGCTGCAACTTCATGACGACTCCCCCCACCCCACCAGCCGGCCTGGGGACTCAGGCGGGCTTGGTCGACTATTTGGCTATAAGCCTTTCCGAAAATAGCGATTTAGAGCATAGTCCACCGCCTTCCAGCTTGCCAACAAACCGGCAGCATAGATTTCACCGGCATAAATAGATTTCAGGGGTAGAGCGTCGTGACTGAGGGGTTGCAATTCATCATCGCGGGTGCCGTGGTCGGCTTCTGCGTAGGCGTCACCGGCGTGGGTGGCGGCTCCCTGATGACGCCCCTGCTGACCATGATGGGCATCCCCCTGCACATGGCCATAGGCACCGACCTGCTCTACGCCTCCATCACCAAGTCCGGCGGCGCCGTGGTCCATGCCATCAAGCGCAACATCAACTGGCCGGTGGTGTTCTGGCTGTCGGCCGGCAGCATTCCCGCCGCCCTGGCGACCTTGTGGATGCTCAAGACCTTCTTCGGCAATGCCAATGAATACAAGCATGTGCTGACCGTGTCCCTGGGCTTCATGCTCATGCTGACCGCGGCCTCGCTGATCTTCCGCAAACAGCTGCAGAAACTGCACGATGCCAGCCCCCTGCAGAACCACCTGCGCCAGCTGATAGACCGCCACACCACCACCTTCACCGTGCTCATGGGGCTGGCCCTGGGCATCCTGGTCACCCTGTCCTCGGTCGGTGCCGGCGCCTTTGGCGTGGTGGTGCTGCTCAGCCTCTACCCCCGCCTTTCCACCATCCAGATCATAGGCACCGACGTCACCCACGCCGTGCTGCTCACCCTGGTGGCCGGCCTGGGCCATATGCAGATGGGCAATGTGAACACCCAGCTCCTGACCTGGCTGCTGATAGGCTCCCTGCCTGCCATCGTTCTGGGCACGCTGCTGTCCTCGCGCCTGCGCGAAGACGTGATACGCCCCATCCTGGGCGCCACCCTGGCCCTGCTCAGCATCAAGTTCATCTTTTTCTGAGCCAGCCTGGAATCCCGCAGCGCCGCCCTCATCCTTTATTGGCAGGGCCTATGGAAAAGGCAGGCAAAGCCCCTGTGAAAGCCGGGGCTTTTTTCACTAGAATCGACCTCTTTCGCGTATCTGCACCTGGTATCCGTAATGGCTGAAACCCGTATTGAAGACGTCAACGTACGCTCCACCGATGTCCTGATCACCCCCGCCGAGCTCAAGCAGGAGCTGCCGCTGTCCGCGGCCGCCCGTGAGACCGTGCTGGCCGGTCGCGGCACCATCCGCAACATCCTGGACGGCAAGGACCATCGCCTCTTCCTGGTGATAGGCCCCTGCTCCATCCACGACGTGAATGCCGCCAAGGACTACGCCGAGCGCCTGAAGAAGCTGGCTGCCGAAGTGGCCGACACCATCTACATCGTGATGCGCGTGTATTTTGAAAAGCCCCGTACCACCGTGGGCTGGAAGGGCCTGATCAACGACCCTTACATGAATGACAGCTTCAACATCCAGGACGGCCTGCATATCGGCCGCAAGCTGCTGCTGGAGCTGAACGAGATGGGCCTGCCCTGCGCCACCGAAGCGCTGGACCCGATGTCGCCGCAATATATGCACGACCTGATTTCCTGGTCGGCCATTGGTGCGCGCACCACGGAATCGCAGACGCACCGCGAAATGTCCTCCGGCCTGTCCTCGCCCGTGGGTTTCAAGAACGGTACCGACGGCGGCCTCAAGGTGGCCACCAACGCCCTGCTCTCCATGGCCAATCCGCACAGCTTCCTGGGCATCAACAGCGAAGGCAAGGTCGCCATCATCAACACCACCGGCAACAAATACGGCCATGTGGTGCTGCGCGGCGGCGACGGCAAGCCCAACTACGACTCGGTATCCGTGGCACTGGCCGAGCGCGAGCTGGACAAGGCCAAGGTCTCGCACAACATCATGATCGATGCCTCGCATGCCAACTCCAACAAGGACCCCGGCCTGCAGCCCCTGGTGATGGACAATGTCAGCAACCAGATCCTGGAAGGCAACAGCTCCATCGTCGGCATGATGGTGGAATCGCATATCAAGTTCGGCCGCCAGGACATCCCCAAGGACCTGTCGCAGCTGGAATACGGCAAGTCCGTCACCGACGGCTGCATCGATTGGGAAACCACCGAGAAGGCCGTGCGCCAGATGCACGACAAGCTCAAGGATGTGCTGCCCAAGCGCGCCCGCAGCGTCTGAGTCCAGACCATGAAAAAAGCCCGCATCTGCGGGCTTTTTTCATTTCAGGCATCACGCTTATTTGTAATAGGCGTTTTCACGCACGCTGTGGTCGGTCTGGTCCGTCACGCGCTGCAGCTCGGGGATCTGCGCCTTGAGCGTGGTTTCCACGCCCTGCTTCAGCGTCATGTCCACGGCCGAGCAGCCCTGGCAGCCGCCGCCGAACTTCAGCACCGCGGTGAGGCCGTTTTCCTCGTCGTCATAGACTTCCAGCAGGCTGACATTGCCGTTGTGCGCGGCCAGGCCGGGATTGATCTCGTTGAAGAGCACGTAGCTGATGCGCTCCTCCAGGCTGGCTTCCGGGCCCAGGCTGGGGACCTTGGACTTGGGGGCCTTGAAGGTCAGCTGGCCGCCGAAGCGGTCCTTGTTGTAGTCGATGACGGCGTCTTCCAGGTAGGGAACGCTCTTGCCCTCGATAAAGGCCGGGAAGCCCTCGTATTCCAGGCGTACATCCTCGGCCTGCTCTTCGCCCTGGGTGCAGTAGGCCATGCAGCATTCGGCCTTGGGGGTGCCCGGGCTCTCCACGAAGATACGCACGCCGATACCGGCGGAATCCTGCTTGGAGAGCAGGTCGCGGAGGTAGGCCTGGGCGTTCTCGGTGATGGTGATCTTGGGGGTACTGCTGTCGCTCATGATAATCCCTAGCAAATTACTGGGTCTTTCCGGCATTGTACCCAACGAGCTGGCCGATGGCGACCCGTTCCTGCCCTGGCCGGGCCAAAGCCCCGGTCCGCCCGGGTTCCGGCCGCGACGCGACTTGGAACGGTCGGCCTTGCTAGAATGCCGCCCTCTTTTTGCTCCCTGATATGCCTTTTCTTCATGACGAATCACGCCCAACGCACTGCAAGCCTCAAAAGCCAGCTGGAACGCCGCATCCTCATCATCGACGGCGCCATGGGCACCATGATCCAGCGCTACAAGCTGGAGGAAGGGGACTACCGCGGCCAGCGCTTTGCCGACTGGCCGCGCGACGTGAAGGGCAATAACGACCTGCTGGTGCTGACCAAGCCGGACGTCATACGCGAGATCCACGATGCCTACTGCGCCGCCGGCGCCGACATCCTGGAAACCAACTCTTTCAACTCCACCCGCGTCTCCCAGGCCGACTACGGCATGGAAGACCTGGTGCCCGAGCTCAACCACGAATGCGCGCGCATTGCCCGCGAAGTGGCCGATGCCTGGACCGCCAAGAATCCGGACCGCCCGCGTTTCGTGGCCGGCGTGCTGGGTCCCACCTCGCGCACCTGCTCCATCTCGCCGGACGTGAACAACCCCGCTTTCCGCAACGTCACCTTCGACGAGCTGGTGGAGAACTATTACGAGGCCACCGCCGCCCTCGTCGAAGGCGGCTCCGACATCATCCTGATCGAAACGGTTTTCGACACGCTGAATGCCAAGGCCGCCATCTTTGCGGTGCAGGAATATTTCCTGAAGAGCGGCATAGAGCTGCCCATCATGATCTCGGGCACCATCACCGATGCCTCCGGCCGCACCCTGTCCGGCCAGACCACGGAAGCCTTCTGGAATTCCGTACGCCACTCCAAGCCGCTGAGCATAGGCTTCAACTGCGCGCTGGGCGCCAAGGAACTGCGCCAGTACATCGAAGAGCTGTCGCGCAAGGCCGACACCTTTGTCAGCGCCCACCCGAATGCCGGCCTGCCCAATGCCTTCGGCGAATACGATGAAACGCCGGCGGAAATGGCCGAGGTCGTGGGCGAATTCGCCGCTTCTGGTTTCGTGAACATCGTCGGCGGCTGCTGCGGCAGCACGCCCGAACATATCAAGGCCATTGCCGACACCATGGCGCAGTATCCGCGTCGTGAAATTCCCGACATTGCACCGGCCTGCCGACTTTCCGGCCTGGAACCTTTCAACATCACGCGCGAATCGCTGTTCGTGAACGTGGGTGAGCGCACCAATGTCACCGGCTCCGCCAAGTTCCGCCGCCTGATCAAGGAAGAGAATTTCACGGAAGCGCTGGACGTCGCCCGCCAGCAGGTGGAAAGCGGCGCCCAGGTCATCGACATCAATATGGACGAGGGCATGCTGGACTCCAAGGCGGCGATGGAGGTCTTCCTCAAGCTCATCGCCTCGGAGCCCGACATCTCCCGTGTGCCCTTGATGATCGACTCCTCCAAGTGGGACATCATCGAGGCCGGCCTGAAATGGTCGCAGGGCAAGCCCATCGTCAACTCCATCTCGCTGAAAGAAGGCGAAGAGGAGTTCATCGCCAAGGCCAAACTCTGCATGCGCTATGGCGCCGCCATCGTGGTCATGGCCTTTGACGAAGCCGGCCAGGCCGACACTGAAAAGCGCAAGATGGAAATCTGCAAGCGCTCCTATGACGTGCTGGTGGACAAGGTCGGTTTCCCGGCCGAAGACATCATCTTCGACGCCAATATCTTCGCCGTGGCCACGGGCATCGAAGAGCACAACAATTATGCCGTCGACTTCATCAATGCCTGTGCCTATATCCGCGACCACCTGCCGCATGCGCTGAGCTCCGGCGGTGTGTCCAACGTTTCCTTCTCTTTCCGCGGCAACGAACCGGTACGTGAAGCCATACACTCCGTCTTCCTCTACCACGCCATCCGCAACGGCCTGTCCATGGGCATCGTCAACGCCGGCCAGCTCGCCATCTACGACGACCTGCCCGCCAAGCTGCGCGAGCGCGTCGAGGACGTGATCCTGAACCGCCGCTCCGACGCCACCGAGCGCATGCTGGAGATCGCCGAGAAATACAAGGGCGACGGC
>DASUXS010000317.1:0-9871 GCA_036377855.1 Moraxellaceae bacterium | reverse complement strand
CATTTCCTGCGGGCCACGCGCTGCCGTGTCTTTCTTGAAGCCACCCAGCATGGAGGGCGGCTGCAGGCGCGAACCGGCCGCCGCGGCCGGTGCCGGCGTCAGCACCGTGGGCGCGGGCGCCACGGCGGGTGCAGCAGCGCTGGGGAAAGGAATGACAGCAGCGCTTTCCTGGACCGGTAGCACAGGCGTTTCTTCGACAACGGCAAATGCAGCAGGCACTTCCACCACCGGCTCTGCAACCGGTTCCGGTGCGGACAGCTTGCCACGCACCTGCCTGATCATTTCCAGCACGGCATCCTGGCGGCCGCCCAGCGAGGCGAAGAACTCGTCGTCCGCCTGCTTGCTGCCGTTCTGTATGCCGACCAGGTCGTTTTCCCAATCGTGCGCGGCATCACCCAGGGCCTTGAGGCCGGCCAGGCGGGCACCGCCCTTGAGCGTGTGCAGATGCCGCATCAGCGCTTCCATGGGCGCCACGGCATCACGGTTTTCCAGCCACTCACCCAGAGAGGCTTCTATGCCTTCGGCCAGCTCCTCCGATTCTTCCAGGAAGATTTCCAGGATGTCGCTGTCGACATGCTCGGGCACCGGCGCAGCTTCGATGGTCTTGGGTGCGGGCGGCTCCACCGGCGCGGGAGCCACGGCTTCGACCACGGCGTCTTCGACAGCCGGCATTTCCGCTTCCACCGGCGTCAGCGTGACGGCAGTCGGTGTGTCCTGGAAATGTTCAGGATCGGCGATATAGGAGTGGATCTGCTGGATGAGGTCGCTGGTATCCGGACAGGCACCGTGACGGCTCAGCGACTCAACCGCTTCGGCGAGCCGGTCGTGGCAGCGGTGCAGCAGCGTGAACAGCACCGGTGTCGGTGTCATCAGGCCGTCGCAGACCGCTTCATAAAGATTTTCGAGATGATGCGCAAGATCACCCAGCGCGCCGATTTCCGCCATGCGCGCGCCACCCTTGAGCGTGTGCAGGCCGCGCTGCAGCTGCTGCACCGGCAGGGTGTTGTTGGGATCGGACTGCCAGGTGGCCAGCTGCTCGCTGGTGGCGTCGATGATCTCGCCCGCCTCTTCCATGAAGATTTCCAGCAGCTCCGGATCAAAGCCCTGGTCCTGGGCCACCACGGACACCGGCGCAGGTGCCGGCGCCACGGGCGCTGGCGGCACCACCACGGGTGCGGGCTCAGGCTGAGGCTCAGGCACGGCCACCGGCTCGGGTTCCAGGGCGGCGGCCGCTTCCGGGAAGAATTCCGCAAACACGGCGTCGGCATCTTCAGGCGCAACGATTTCCGCTTCGGCGATCGGTGCGGGAGCATCATCATCAGCCGCCAGCAAGCCGGCCGGCACTTCCGCCGGGGCTCCGGCAGCAAACGGCGCCGCCGTTGCCGCCGCCACGCCCGCCGAAGGATCGCGGCGGTAGGCGTTGATGGCATTCACCAGGTCCATGCCCGCGGGGCAGCGGCCATTGGTGCGCAGCTCACCGACCATGTCGGCAAGGCGGTCGTGGCAACGCTGCAGCAGGTTCACCAGGTCCGGTGCCGCCTGGTAGCGGCCGTCCACCAGGCCTTCGTAAAGGAATTCCAGTTCATGCGCGAGATCGCCCAGCGGACGGATTTCGGCGAGACGGGCGCCGCCCTTGAGCGTGTGCAGGTGACGCTGCAGCGCGGCCAGTGCCGGCGTGTTGCCGTTGTCGGCACGCCAGGCATCCAGCTCGCCCTGCGCGGCATCCAGCACTTCGTCCGCTTCTTCCAGGAAGATTTCCAGCAGCTCCGGATCCACGGAATCCACGCTGGTCATCTCGGCCGGCTCCTGCCAGGCGGCAGAATCGGCATCCGTCATCAGCTCGGCGAGGCTGGCCTGCCCTTCCGGCTCGAAGGCCGCCATGGCGGGCTCGTCGCTGAGCACGGGCGCCGGCGGCGCCACCGGGGTTTCCAGCAGGTCCAGCAGGCGTGTCAGCACCGCTTCGTTGGCATACACGGTCTGGCTGGCCGCCAGCGTGTCGAAAATATTGATGATCTCGTCATGCGCACCGGCGAGATCGTTGAGCACCTCGCCGTCGTGGCTGAGCTCGAGACGGGCCAGGCGTCCGTAGACTTCGTGCAGACGCTGGCACAGCAGGGCCAGCGGCTCCACCTTGTCCTGCGCGGCCTCCTGCAGGCGTGACAGCTCCTGCTGCAGGGCTTCGATCTTTTCATTGCTGCCGGCGCCGGCGAGCCAGCCTTCCAGCTCCCAGGGCGCATCCAGCACATGGTCCAGGCCCAGCTCCATGAAGCTGGCCACCAGGCCCTGCGTCGCCGCCGTCAGCTGCTGCGGCGCCACGGCGCTGCCGAATTTCTCCACCTGCTCTTTTTCCAGGCGCGACAGGCGCTCCTGGTCCAGCTGGTGGATGCGCTCGATCAGCTCTTCCATGCCGGCAACACGGCCGGAGCCGCCCTGCAGCAGGTCCTGGATGCTGGCATTGATCAGCGCATGGCCATCACGCAGTGCCTGCAGGTGGTCACGCTTGGCACTGCCCAGCTGGTTGCGCAGGTCCTTGAAGAGATGCTCCATGGGCGCCGCCACTTCGGCGACGGGGGTGATGCCGGCCATGCCGGCCGAACCCTTGAGCGTGTGCAGCGAGCGCAGCACTTCGTCACTGATGGCGGCAGACGTGCGACCCGGGTCGATGGCGTCCAGGTAGGAGCGGAGTTCCTCGAGATGGGTTTCCGCTTCGCTGGTGAAGATTTCCAGCAGGGCCGGATCGACTTCGGGGAAAGCTTCCTCGGCCACGGCAGCCGCTTCGGGTGCCGGTTCTTCTTCGGCGACCAGGGCTTCCAGTTCGGCAAAGCCGGCGTCCGCTGCAGGCAGCTCGACGTCCGGCGTCTCCACGAGGGGAGCGACAGGCTCTGCAGCGGCAGCGGCGGATCCGGAGGTGGCTTCCGCTGCCGCCAGCACCGGGGCCAGGCTGGCGGCCAGGGCATCGAAATCTTCTTCCGAGGCGCTCTCGCTTTCGCCACCGCCATGCGCCTGCTCGGCAGCACGCGCCACATCGACGGCCGACAGCGTCTCGCCGCGCGACACGGCTTCGGCGGCAGCCATCAGCGGGCTGGTGTTGTAACGCGGCGGCTGGCGCTGCGCGAAATCCTCGACCAGGTCGGGAATGATGGCCAGGCTTTCGGACACCAGGCTGACCATGATGGGATCCGGCGACAGGATCTTGTCGCGCACCTTGTTCAGCATGTTCTCGAAGGCCCAGGCCAGTTCGCCCACGACCTTGGCGCCGACCATGCGGCCGGAACCCTTCAGCGTGTGGAAGCCGCGACGGAACTCCAGCATGGAGGCCGTGTCGTCGAAATTGGCGGCCCACTTCGGGAAATATTCATTGATGTTCTGCAGGACTTCTTCGGCTTCCTCGACAAAGATCTCGCGGATTTCCTCGTCGAAATCGTGGTCGTCCTGCGGCATGGAGGTGAGCACGGGCAGGATGGGCTTTTTCGGCGGCTCCATGGCCGGCGCCACTTCTGCCACCGGAGCCACCTCCACCACGGGCCCGGCTTCCGCTACCGGCCCGGCATCGGCAACCGGCTCGTCGAAAACAATCGTGTCATCGCCCAGGCTGAGACTGCTTTCATCCACGTCCAGCGCCACGTCATCCGGCAGCGCGGCCAGGCTTTCCGTCACGGCTTCGCCGGAGGCCGTTTCCAGGTCTTCCAGGCCAAATTCTTCGTCAGCGAACGCCGTCGTGTCAGCGCTTTCCAACGCGGTGTCGCCGGCAATGTCGTCGAGGGCGAGCTCGCCCAGGTCACTGCCACCGGACAGCCATTCCGCGTCGGTTCCTGCGGCGGGCTCATCTGCTGCAAACTTTTCTTCTACAAACTTTTCTTCTACAAGCTCAGGCGCTGCCTCCGCGGCCGCTGCATCAAGCAGCTCCGCCGGGATAGGGCGGAGCAGGGTGTCATCCGTCGCTGCATGCGCACTCGGGAGGAGGACTTCGTCCTCACGCGTTTCCACCGGCAGTTCGGCTTCCGGCAGCGCCTCGGCGCCAGCGATTTCGGCTTCAAAGGCGGCGGCATCGTCAGCCGTCCATTCGCCCTCTTCCGCTTCTGCTTCGGGTTCGGCAGCGGCTTCCACCACCGCCGGTGCGGCATAACCGAGCTTGCCCAGGCCGCGTTCGGCGATGTCCAGGATGCTGTCGCTGCCATGCGTATCGTTGGCGACGCGTTCCAGGAAATACTCCACCGAGGTGATGACGTCGGCCAGCGTGTCCATTTCCTGCCAGTCCGGACGGTGCTGGCCGGCCAGCAGGCGCTCGGACACATAACGCGATGCGCCGGCCAGGATGTCGGCCGGACGCTTGAGCGTGAGTATGGAAAGACTGCCGCGCACGGTGTCGATCAGCTCCGGAATCGTTTCCAGATGCGTCGGATTCCATTGCGAGGCGATGTATTCGATGACCGCGTCCTTGGCCTTTTCCAGCGCGCTGCGCGATTCGCGCAGCACCGCGGACTGGGCTTCGGAGAGCTGGTCCTGTGCGGAGAATTCGTTGGCAGGGTTGACGCCGGCCTGGCCTATCGGCTTTTCCGCCACCATGCCCATGAGCGTGGCTTCGACATAAAGCAGCGCACCGGCGACATCCAGCAGGCGACCGTCCTGCGGCAGCATGCCGCTGGCGGTGATGCCATCTATGGCTTCGATCTGCTCCTGCAGGATACGGCGCGGCTGGCCCAGGCCCAGCACGGCGACGGTGTCCGCCACCTGCTTCAGCACCGGCACCATGGCACCGAGGTCGGCCAGGTTCTTTTCGGCATCGCTCTTGCGCACGAAAAGGTCCAGCGCGTCTTTGACGCGCGCCAGTTCTTCGCAGAGCGCATCCACCACCGACTTCATGGCTTCGCGGTCCGGACCGCTCATGCGCGCGCGTTCTTCGTTCACCAGCGCATCGCCGGGCAGCGCGTCGTCGAGACGGTACAGGTCTTTCACGGCACGCAGCTTGGGCGTGCTGCCGCCGCTCTTGGCGACGTAATAGAGCAGGTTCTTCAGCAGTTCGGTGGGGGCGCGGTGGTTGCCGTCTTCACCGACAAGGCGCAGCTGGCGGTCGACCTGGCCCAGCAGCATCTTCACGGAAGTGCCGGCTTCTATGGTCTTGCCCTGCAGGCCTTCGACGGTGGCGGCACCGACCAGCCAGAGCTCGCGTATGGGCGAGGCACCGGCGAGTTTTTCCATGCGCGCAAACACCTGCGCCATCTGCACCAGGCTTTCTGCAGCCTTGTCATTGCGGATCAGGCCCAGCAGCGCGAGCTGGTAGACCTGGCGGACTTTCTTGATGAGGGCGGGATCGATGGCCGCCGAGCTGACCTGGATGGGTGCGCGTTCACCGGCTGCGAGATCGGGCGTGAACAGCGCGGTTTCCGACATCAGCGATTCGCCGCGGGCGGCGCGCAGGTCGTTGAGCAGGGGCAGCAGGACAACGGGCAGGTCGCGACGCGAGGCCTTCACACGCTCGAGATAGGGCGGCAGCTGCAGGATGGCGCGCATCAGGACTTCCTGACCGTCAGCCACGCGCGACACCTGGCCGTTGATCAGGGCCAGGCACAGCTTTTCCATTTCTTCGGCGAGCAGGGCGGCGCCATAAAACTCCACCATCTGCAGGGTGCCGAACACCTGGTGCAGGTAGGCCAGGCAGAAACGCATCTGCGCACTGTCTTCGGTGTTCTCGACATACGCTTCCAGCGCCTGACGCGCCTGCTTCAGCGTTTCCTCGATTTCACCCTTGACCCAGTCCAGAGCCAGAAAGCTGTGATTGTCGCCCATCATTAACGCCCTCAGGGGCCCTATCGTTATTGTCTGCGCCGTCTTGGCGGTTTGTTCATCCCTGCAACGGCATTCCCGCCGCGGGTCCTGCTCCGCTCAGACCTTCCGGCGGAAGGCCAGCGTGTCCGGATAATCCACCCGGATCAGCTGCGGATGTGCCCAGTCCACCGCCTCGCCCACGCCCAGCACCAGGATGCCGCCGGGCGCGAGCCGGACAGCGAGATTGGCGAGGATGTCGCGCTTGCGGAAACGGCGGAAATAAATCAGTACGTTCTGGCAGAAAATCACGTCCATGCCGGAAATCGGCACGCGGTCCAGCTCCATGATGTTGAGCTGCACAAAGGCCACGCGCCGTTTCAGCTCGTCGGTGATCTGCCAGTCCTTCTTGCCCACCACGGGCTGGTAATACTTCTGCTTCCACGCCGTCGGCACATTGTGCAGGCGGCGCTCGCCGTAAATGCCGGTGCGCGCACGCGCCAGCGTCGGCAGGCTGATGTCGGAGGCGGTGACGCCGAAATACACCTTGCTGCGTTTCAGGTCAGCCAGCTGCGCATCCGTCTGCATGGCCAGCGAATACGGTTCTTCACCCGTCGAGCAGCCCACGCTCCAGAGGTTCAGCGATTTGCGCTCCGGCTCCTTCATGAGGATTTCGGAGATATGCGAACGCACCAGCGCGAAGGAACTGGGATGACGGAAGAAGGAGGTTTCCTGCACCGTGAGGCGGTCGACCAGCACGGCCCATTCGCGTTCCGCGACGGGGCCGGCCATCAACTGCTCGTAATAGGTTTCGTAGTCGCTGACACCGATCTCGCGCATGCGGATGGCGAGATTGGTTTCCAGGAAGGAGCGGCGCGCCACCCCGACTGTCATGCCGGTGCGCGCCTCGATCAGCGTCTGCCACAGCTCGAACTGTTCGTCCGAGATGGGCGCCAGCGATTTGATGCCCCAGCGGTCGGTGGTGGACACATCGGTCGTCCTGTACATGCTCGCCTCGGGGCGACCGCCTTAATCAGGCGTGCTCGGGCAGCTTGAAGCCGGCCACCGACTGACGCAGCTCGTTCGCCATTTCGGCGAGGTTACCAATCGAGCGCGCGGTGGCGATGGTACCGGCTGTCGTCTGCGAGGTGATTTCCTGAATCACGTTCATGGTGTTGGAGATATGACCCGCGGAAGCGGCCTGCTGACGCGCGGCATTCGAGATGTTCTGAATGAGGTCGGCGAGGTTTCTCGACACGGTTTCAATTTCTTCCAGCGCCACACCGGCGTCCTGGGCAAGGCGGGCACCGCGCACCACTTCCGCCGTGGTCTGTTCCATGGAGATCACGGCTTCGTTGGTGTCGGTTTGAATCGTTTTCACCAGCTGTTCGATCTGCTTGGTAGCGGCCGCGGAACGTTCTGCGAGGCGCTGCACTTCGTCGGCCACCACGGCGAAACCGCGACCGGCTTCACCGGCCATGGAGGCCTGGATGGCGGCGTTAAGGGCGAGGATGTTGGTCTGGTCGGCGATGTCGTTAATCAGGGACACGATGTCACCGATTTCCTGTGACGATTCACCGAGACGCTTGATTCGCTTCGAGGTTTCCTGGATCTGCTCACGGATCGTGTCCATGCCGGAGATGGTGTTCTGCACCACTTCCGCGCCCTTGTGCGCGATGGCCACGGAGCGTTCGGCCACCGCGGCGGATTCGGCGGCGTTGGCGGACACCTGGTCAATGGAGACGGCCATTTCGTTCACGGCGGCGGAAGCGCCGGCGATTTCCTGGGCCTGGTGCTCGGACGCTTCGGCCAGGTGCATGGCGGTGGACTGCGTTTCCTGGGCAGCGGCAGACACCTGCACCGCGGTCTGGTTGATGGTGGTCACCAGGCCGCGCAGCTGGTCAATGGAGTAGTTGATGGAGTCGGCGATGGCGCCCGTGAAGTCTTCGGTCACCGTTGCCTGCACGGTGAGGTCACCGTCTGCAAGGTCGCCCAGTTCGTCCAGCAGACGCAGAATGGCGTCCTGGTTACGACGGTTTTCCGATTCGATCTGTTCGGCACGTTCCATTTCCACGTTACGGCCGGCTTCGGCCGTGATGCGGTCCTGGTTGGCGCGTATGGAAATCAGCTTGATACCGCAGAGGATGCCGACCAGCAGGGCGACGATACCGATGGCGGTGTAGATGGTGGTGTCGGCGCTGGAGGCCACATACAGCGACAGGTCGGTGGTCGCCTTCAGCATGCCCTGCGAGTCGCGGAAGATGGAGTCGGCGGCTTCACGCACCTGGAACAGCTCGGGCGAGGTTTCCAGGATGGCGTTGGCGGACTGCTTCACGGATTTGTCGAAGCTTTCGGAAATGGCGGACAGCGCGTCCTGGGCTTCGGGGTCGGTCACCTGCTGCACGCCGAGGGCGGCGTCGCCGTCCAGCATGCCCTTGAGCACGCGCTCGAACTGGGAAGCGTCACGGCCGAAGGCGTCGGCGGAGGTCACGGCATCAGCGCCACCCTGCAGCACCTTGTTGACGGAACGCAGGATACGTTCGGCCAGCACCGACTGCTGCTTGGCAATGGCGATCTGGGAGGGCGAAGCCTTGGTACGCAGCATGCCTTCCACGACGATGTCGTATTCGGCCTGCAGGTCGGGAACGGTCTCGGTCAGGGTCTGGGCCAGCTCATGCAGCTGCGTCACCGACTGCTTGCCGCCGAGCACGATCTTGGCGTTGTCGGACACCGGCTTCCAGATCTTGTCCACCGTGGCCATTTCATTGTCTTTGACGCCGCGGTAGCCCTTCAGCTCTTCCCAGTTGTGCTGGAACTGGTCATGCGACCGCTGCAGCTGCGCGAAGGCCTGTTCGTTACCGGCCGCGGCTTCCGTGGCGTTCTTCGCGATGTCCTGCGACAGCACGCGCAGCTCGGACGCGTTGGTGATCATCGTGGTGGCATTGAGGCTCTTGATACCCACGATAAGGAAGCTGATGACCACCACGCCCAGCGCCACCGCGAGGCCGGTGAACCAGGGCTTGGTGTCCGCCGAATCCGTCGCTCGCCCGGTGAACAGGGAGGCCCAGGCCTCCTTCTGGAACAAGGCACGGAAGCTTTCCTTGGAGAAGACGCGCTTCCAGTCAATATTCGCAAATTTGTCGCGAGCAGCTTGCAGATTCGGATTCATACCATCGGCCCTCGACGGCCCCCTGTTGTAATTTTTGAATAACACGCCGGCATGCCGGCACTTCTATTTTGCTATCTAACGCCGGCCGCCTCAGGCGTGGTGGGCGGCCTGCAGAAACCCCGGATCCTCGACCAGCCGGCTCAGGCTGAAAATGGCCCAGTTCTTGTCATCACGCCGGAAGGAACCCTGTACAAAGGGCACCAGCTCGGCAGGCACCTGCGGTGCATCATGGCTGTAGTCCTGTACCGGGAAGTGCTGCATGCCCAGCACGTCATCCACCACCAGGCCGCTGAAAATATCGCCCTGGTCGATGACGATGAGGCGACGGCGGTGTTCCTGCAGGCTGGAGACGCGGTTGAAATAGCCCAGCATGTCCATGATGGGCAGCAGGCGGCCGCGCACATTGGCAATGCCCTTCATCCAGGCCTTCACCCCCGGCACATGCGTATAACGCGGCACCGACAACACTTCCGATACCTCGCCCATGGCGGCCAGGTAATGCTGGCCATCCAGGGTAAAACCGATACCGCTCCAGTACTCCACGGCCTGGCCATCGGCCGGCAGGCCGAGCGTGCGCTGCTTGGAGCGCTCCGCAATTTCCAGAAGCTTGATGAAACCCTTGGCCGCCATGGTTCCCGCCTGACTTATTTACCGGGGATCAGCGAGGCAATGGCCTGCATCAGGAGGGCTTCGTCCACCGGCTTGGTCAGGTAGTCGCGCGCGCCCTGGCGTTTGCCCCAGACGCGGTCGGTTTCCTGGTCCTTGGTGGTGACGATGACGATGGGGATATGCGCCGTGTCATCGCCCTTGGTCAGCTGGCGGGTGGCCTGGAAGCCGTTGAGGCCGGGCATCACCACGTCCATCAGCACCAGGTCCGGCTGCTCGGCGCGCGCCAGCGCAACGCCGTCGGCCCCATTGGTGGCTTCGAGGACCTGGTGG
>DASUXS010000316.1:0-4243 GCA_036377855.1 Moraxellaceae bacterium | reverse complement strand
GATCATCAGGCGCAGGTCGTTGGGCGCGTCGGCGTGCTTGAGCGCGTCTTCGTAGGTGATCTCGCCGGCGCTGTAGAGATCGTAGAGCGCCTGGTCGAAGGTCTGCATGCCGACTTCGCGCGACTTCTTCATCAGCTCCTTGAGCAGATGCACTTCGCCCTTGCGGATATGGTCGCCCACGAGCGGCGTGTTCAGCAGCACTTCGATACAGGCGCGGCGAGCCTTGCCGTCCGGTGTCGGGATCAGCTGCTGCGCGACGATGCCCTTCATGTTCAGGGACAGGTCCATATGCAGCTGGTGGTGACGGTCGGCCGGGAAGAAATGGATGATGCGGTCCAGCGCCTGGTTGGCGTTGTTGGCATGCAGGGTGGCCAGCACCAGGTGACCGGTTTCGGCGAAGGCGATGGCGTAGTCCATCACCTCGCGGGTACGGATTTCACCGATCAGGATCACGTCCGGCGCCTGGCGCAGGGTATTCTTGAGGGCGATGTCGAAGGATTCGGTATCGATGCCCACTTCGCGCTGCGTAACGATGCAGCCGTTGTGCTGGTGGATGAATTCGATGGGGTCTTCGATGGTGATGATGTGGCCGCGCGAGTTGGCGTTGCGGTGGCCGATCATGGACGCCAGCGAGGTGGACTTACCGGTACCGGTGGCGCCCACGAAGATGATGATGCCGCGCTTGGTCATGGCCAGCTCCTTGATGATCTCAGGGAGCTTCAGGTCGTCGACCTTGGGGATGTTGGTTTCGATGCGGCGCAGCACCATGCCGACCAGGTTGCGCTGGTAGTAGGCGGAAACACGGAAACGGCCGATGCCGCGGGCGGAGATGGCGAAGTTGCATTCCTTGCTCTGCGCGAATTCCTTGCGCTGCTGTTCGGTCATCACGCCCAGCACGACCTCGCGCGTCATTTCCGGCGACAGCGGGGTCTTGGTGATGGGCACGACCTTGCCGTTCAGCTTCACCGATGGCGGCACGCCGGCGGTGATGAACATGTCGGAGCCGCCTTTCTGCACCATGATCTTGAGCAGGTCTTCGAATTCCATGGTCTTGCCCTCTGGCGGTCCGGTGCCGCCTTGGTTTCCCCGTGTGCTGGGGTTATTAAGTGTAGTCCCTATCCATCGGCTTGGCGCCCCTGGGGGCGGGCCGGCGGGTGACGGGATCGGCCACCAGTGCCGGCTTCCCCTCGCCCCGGGGGGGAGAGGGAGCTAGCTCTTAGAAGTTTTCGGGAACCTTGGCCTTTTCACGGGCCGAAGCCGGGGTGATGAGGCCTTTCTGCACCAGGTTCTTCAGGCACTGGTCCAGGGTCTGCATGCCCAGGCCGCCGCCGGTCTGGATGGCGGAGTACATCTGCGCCACCTTGTTCTCACGGATGAGGTTACGGATGGCGGGGGTGCCTATCATGATCTCGTGCGCCGCCACGCGGCCGCCACCATTCTTCTTCAGGAGTGTTTGCGAGATCACAGCCTGCAGCGATTCCGAGAGCATGCCGCGCACCATTTCCTTTTCTTCCGCCGGGAACACGTCGATAACGCGGTCCATGGTCTTCGCGGCGGAGGTGGTGTGCAGGGTGCCGAACACCAGGTGGCCGGTTTCGGCGGCGGTCAGCGCCAGGCGTATGGTTTCAAGGTCACGCATTTCACCCACCAGGATGATGTCCGGGTCTTCACGCAGGGCGGAGCGCAGGGCTTCGGAGAAGCCGTGGGTGTCGCGGTGCACCTCACGCTGGTTGACCAGGCACTTCTTGGATTCGTGCACGAATTCTATGGGATCCTCGATGGTGAGGATGTGCTCGTAGCGGGTGTTGTTCACATAGTCCAGCATGGCGGCCAGGGTGGTGGACTTGCCGGAACCCGTGGGGCCCGTCACCAGCACGATGCCGCGCGGCGTGTCGGAGATGCTCTGGAAGACCTTGCCCATGCCCAGCTCTTCCATGGTGAGCACTTTCGAGGGAATGGTACGGAACACGGCGCCGGCGCCGCGGTTCTGGTTGAAGGCGTTGACGCGGAAACGGGCCACGCCCGGGACTTCGAAGGAGAAGTCGGTTTCCAGGAATTCTTCGAAGTCCTTGCGCTGCTTGTCGTTCATGATGTCATAAACGAGGCGGTGGACTTCCTTGTGTTCCAGCGGCGGCAGGTTGATGCGGCGCACGTCACCGTCGACACGGATCATGGGCGGCAGGCCGGCGGAGAGATGCAGGTCGGAAGCACCGTTCTTGGCGGAGAAGGCAAGCAGTTCAGTAATGTCCATGAAAGCTCCAGGGCAAAACGCCTAGTCCGGTACTTCCGGAGTGAAGGCAGCATCAGGCTCGCAGCATGGGGGCCGCTCTGCCAGAATCGATGATTGTTTTTGGCGGCAGAAAATCCGGGCCTGCGGACCCCGCACGGTGCTTGGCTGGGGCGGGGACAGGCTGCGGCTACGTTACCGCTACAAAGGCTTGGTATTCAACATGAACGAGATTGCAGAAAACTGGCTGGCCCTGCGCGCCCGCATCACCCGGGCGGAGCAGGCGGCCGACCGGGCGCCAGGCTCGGTGCGCCTGCTGGCGGTCAGCAAGACCAAGCCCGCGGCGGCCGTGCGTGCGGCCCATGCCGCCGGCCAGACGGCTTTTGGCGAGAACTATGTGCAGGAGGGGGTGGCCAAGATCGTCGAGCTGGCCGACTTGCCGCTGGAGTGGCATTTCATAGGTCCCCTGCAGAGCAACAAGACGCGCGAGGTCGCCACGCATTTCCACTGGGTGCATTCCGTGGAGCGCGACAAGATCGCCCGCCGTCTCGCCGAGCAGCGCCCGGCCGGCCTGCCGCCCCTGCAGGTCTGCCTGCAGGTGAATATCGACGACGAGGCCAGCAAGTCCGGCTGTGCTCCCGCCGACCTTCCCGCCCTGGTGCGGGTGGTGCTGGCCCTGCCGGCGCTGGAGCTGCGCGGCCTCATGTGCATTCCCCGTCCCGGCAACCACGCCGCTTTCGCCGCCCTTGCAAAGACACGGCAGGATTTACTCGCTAGTATTCCCGGGCTTTCGCCGGAGCGCTTCGACACCCTTTCCATGGGCATGTCGGACGACCTGGAGGCCGCCGTGGCCGCTGGCAGCACCCTGCTGCGCATCGGCACCGCGTTGTTCGGGGCCCGGCCCCCGGCCTGACATTTCATTTATGCGGCTTGTTTTCCCATGAGCACCAAGATCGGATTCATAGGCGCCGGCAACATGGCCAGCGCCCTGGCTGGTGGCCTGCTGGCCCGCGGCTGGTCCCCGGCCGACATCGGCCTGTCGGACGCCCAGCCGGCGGCGCTGCAGCCCCATGCCGAGCGCGGCCTCTTCACCACCACCGACAACCAGGCCCTGCTGGACCATGCCGATGTGCTGGTGCTGGCGGTCAAGCCGCAGGTCATGGCCCAGGTGCTCAAGCCCCTGGCCGCCACGGCGCAGCAGAAAAAGCCCCTGGTGATTTCCATTGCCGCCGGCCTGCCGGTGGACAGCCTCTGGCGCTGGCTGGGCGGTCCCCTGCCGCTGGTGCGCGCCATGCCCAACACCCCGGCCCTGGTGCAGACCGGCGCCACTGGCCTTTATGCCGCCGCCGGCGTCACGCCGGAGCAGCGCCAGCTGGCCGAGACGGTGCTGGGGGCTGTGGGCCTCACGCTCTGGGTGGAGAAAGAGGAACTGATCGATGCTGTCACCGCGGTCTCCGGTTCCGGCCCCGCCTATTTCTTTTATGTGATGGAAGCCATGATGGCGGCCGGCCGCGACCTCGGCCTGGATGAGCGCGCGGCGCGTGCGCTCACCCTGCAGACGGCGCTGGGCGCGGCGCAGATGGCCATCACGGCGGATGTGGGCCCGGACGAGCTGCGCCGGCGCGTGACCTCGCCCGGCGGCACCACCGAAAGGGCCATCCAGGTATTTGATGAAGCGGCACTGCGCGCCACCTTCGAGCGTGCCCTCAAGGCCTGTGCCGCCCGTGGCGCAGAACTCGCCCAGCAGCTTGGCCAGGCAGATTAACCAGCAAATCAATCCGCGAACCAACCAGCGGCTCCGGGCCGCGTTTCCAGGAAGCGTTGCATGAATCCCTTGCCCCAGATTTCCAGCCTGATCCTTACCACCGCCTTCGACATCTACATCGTCATCCTCTGGCTGCGTTTCCTGCTGCAACTGCTGCATGCCGATTTCTACAACCCCGTCGCCCAGTTCGTGGTGAAGGCCACCGCGCCCTTTGTCGATCCGCTGCGCCGCATCATTCCCGGCAACCGCAG
>DASUXS010000315.1:0-2482 GCA_036377855.1 Moraxellaceae bacterium | reverse complement strand
AGCTCTGCGCACTCAAAGGCAATCCCTGCCTGGTGAGCGTGGGCACGGCGGAAAAGCTCGCCGCCTGCCTGGCCCTGGGTGCCAGCGGCGGCGTGGTGCGCGGCCGCACGACCCTGCAACAGGCCGTGGGGGCGGCCGGTGTGGACGTCATCCTAGATCCCGTGGCAGGCGCACAGCTGGGCGAACATCTGTCCCTGCTGAATACGGACGGTCGTCTCGTCCTTATCGGCCTCATGGGCGGCCGCCAGGCCGAGGTCGACCTGGGCCGGCTGCTGGTGAAACGGCTGCGCCTGCTGGGCTCCACCCTGCGCAGCCGCAGTGCCGAGGACAAGGCCGCCCTGATGGCCGCCCTCCAGCAGCAGGTCTGGCCGGGCTTTGCCAGCGGCCGGCTGCGCCCGGTGGTGGACCGCCGCTTCCCCTGGACCGAGGCCGGCGCGGCGCATGCCCATGTCGCGGCCAACCGCAATACCGGCAAGGTCGTGCTGCAGCTGCCCTGAGCGGGCCGGCCACGGAAGCGAAGTCCGTCACAGGTCTTATTCGATTTGGTACGGCGGTCTGGCAGACTCAAGCCCTGTGATCTATACCGGAAGCGTCGCAATCCCGGCGGAGAACCGGCCATGCTCCCGAACACCGTAGTCTTGAAGAACCTGGACCCCAAGAACCTGCACCAGCGCATCCTGCAGCTGGAAGCCATGCAGCGCGAACAGCTGGACGACCACAATGCCGACACCCTGCGGCAGACCGTGAAGCTGCTGCATATGATCGAAGACGAGCTGCGCCGCCAGGTGCGGGCCCAGCACGGGCACTGATTCCTTTCCCAAAAGAAAAAGGGCCTTGCGGCCCTTTTTCTTTTTGCATGTGCTGACGCGTTTTACGGCGCCGTCAGGCTGTTGCGGTACTGCAGGGCGTAGGCCAGCTTGCCGGGGCTGCTTTCGCTGTAGGGCACGGACAGGTCGGTGAACTTGCTGCCGCCGAAGGCATCCAGCTTGCCCAGGTCCGCCGTGGTCTTGCCGCCGCTGACCACGGAACCCGCCGTAATAGCCACCATGGCATTCGACGCCGTCTGCACCGCCGCGAGATAACCGCTCAGGTCCGTGCTGCCGGTGGGCAGCGTGATGGCACTGCCCTGCGCCCGCATCCAGTCTCCCCAGTAGAACTCCAGGAATTCCGTGGCGCCGGCCGGCTGGCTGTAGCCGATGTCGCGCGTGAAATAAATCAGCGAACGGTAAGGATCGTTGTGCAGGCCATTGCCGAGGCCCAGTTTGGCAGGCAGCTGCTCCGGCGTGATGGCGGCATTGTTGTTGCTGCCATCCTTGAGCCAGACATAGTTGTTGGCCTTCATCTTTGCCCAGAAATCATCCATGGACCTGGCATTGCTGAAGTTGGCCAGCACGCGCACCCAGACCTTCATGTTTTCGCCGCCGTCGGAGGTTTCCCAGTAGCTGGTGAAGGAGTGGTGGCCGTCGGTGAGGTAGAGCTTGCCCTGCGGACCAATGACAGCGGACTTCATGCTGGCCGGCGTGGTGCCCAATGCATCCTTGCAGGTGAAGCTGGCGGGATTGCTCAGCACCGGCGAGGCGGTGAAGGTGTTGGCCTTCTTCTGCCCCATGTCTTCGCAGTAGTCATCGAACTTCTTGTTGCTGCTGTCCTTGCCCATGGTGTAACGACCCAGCTTGTAATAGATCTGGTCGTAACCGATGGCGGGCTGCGTGGGATGGAAATCCTTGAGCGGGGCCTGCAGCAGGTCGCCGGCCTGGGCATAGGAATAATCCTGCTGGAATTCCAGCACGGGTTTAGCCAGCTTGATCAGCCACAGCTGTGTGCGGCGCTGCGACGGTGCATTGCCGGCGACCTTGTAGCTATAGACCTTGCTGGTGCTGCCATCGGACACGGCGCCGGTGGCGGTGTCGACATAAAGCTTGGTGGCATCCACGGCGTTGCCGTCCGGATCCCTGGCGTCCACGCCCAGACCAAAGTCGTCGTCATTGATGAGCGCGATGGTCTGGTTGTCGATCAGCGCCAGGCCTTCGGTCTTTTCCAGCAACCAGCCGTAATCACGCAGGTCGCCGACCAGGGTTTTCTTCGCAGTCTTCACACCGGCATTGATAAGGCCGGCATTGGTGATGACGGTTTCCAGTTCCAGCTCGCCGTTTTTCTTGTCGCTGATATCGCTGGCATCCGCGATGTCGACCAGGAAAATCTTGTTGTGTATGAGATTGTCCTTGAAGGCACCCTGCTCGATGATGAGGAAGTGCGTGTTGTCCACGGCCACCAGGTCGCCCAGCTTGGCCTTGCCGGATTTGCCATCCTGCCAGTCGGCGGGATTCAGCGGATAGGCGAGGGTGCGCGTGGTCGGTGCCGCTTCATTCGTGCGGTCGATTTCCACGATGCGCGTGAACAGCGCCTTGTCCTTCACGGATTTGGCGGACGCATCCGGCACATCCAGCGTCGACTGCACCATCGCATAGATCTTGCCATTGGG
>DASUXS010000314.1:0-3923 GCA_036377855.1 Moraxellaceae bacterium | reverse complement strand
CGCCCTTCGGGCTTTTGTCCCGCTTTCGCGGGGATGACAGTTACATAGGAAGGGATAGTTCAGCGGCCAAATTTCCGGCCAATCTCTTCCAGGATGGAGCTCCAGCCGCCTTCGTGCTTGCGCAGGGTCTCGGCATCCTTGAGCTTTTCATGCGTGATGGTGATGCGCGTCAGTTCGCCACGCGCTTCGAAATCCACCGTCACCAAAGTGTCCTTGTCCTGCGTGGCATGCGAATTCCAGGTGAAGATGAGCTGGCTGGGGCGGTCTATGCGGATATAGCGGCCTGTATGCGGCAGGGGCTGGCCATTCAGGTACATGATGAATTCGAAACGGCCACCGACACGGGCATCGACAGTGGCGACGGTGCGCTCAATGGGCGTGGGATGCATCCATTGCGAGATACTCTCGGCATCCAGCCAGGCATCGAAAAGTTCTTCGGCACTGGCGGCGATGTCGCGATGCAGGCGCAGGGTGGGGACGGTGCTGGCGTTGGGTGCGGTGGCAATGTTCATTTCTCTTTCCTTCCTCTCATTTGTCTTGCCTTCCGGGGGTTTTTCCCTTTTTGGCGGTGATGAAGGCGTCCAGGGAGGCCAGGCTCTGGTCCCAGAACTGCCGGTAGTGATCCATCCAGGCCACGGCATCGGCCATGGGTGCTGCATTGAGTGACAGCAGGTGGTCACGGCCGTGCACACGGCGCACCACCAGTCCTGCGCGTTCCAGGATCTTGATGTGCTTGGACACGGCATTCAGCGAGATCGGGAAGTCCGCGGCGATTTCCGTCACGCGGGCTTCCGACTGCGTGAGCCGGCTCAGGATGGCGCGTCGTGTGCCATCGGCCATGGCCACGAACACATCGTCCAGTTGGGGAGAGTTATATTCAACCATATGGGTGAATATAGGAGTGAAGTCCTGTGCCGTCAAGCACAGGGGAAAAATCAGGGGAGAGGGGCTTGGGCGCTCAGCCGGCTTTCAACCGGCTTTTAACCACCCAAGGCAATGGTCATGGCGACCAGCGCCAGGCCCAGCAGCACCATGGCCAGGCCGGACAGCCAGGGCCGCTGCGGCACCAGGCCACCGTAGATATAGCCGGTGATGAAAAGCATCACGATAGCGATGGCATTGGAGAAACGCATGGCCTGGCCGACGTGGTCCAGGAAGATGAAGGGAATGGCCACCGGAAAAATGGAGGTGAAGACCAGCAGACAGACCGCCAGTGCCCCCAGCAGGTCAGCCTTGGAAGGCATGAGGCTGGCAGGCGGCTCCGGTTGCTGCATCAGGCGCTGGTGGATGCTCTGCAATTCCTGCGCAGTCAGCACGCTCGCCACGATGGGGGGCAGGGCACCCGCGACATTGGCGACCACCGCATCGGCATCCTTGCTGTGGCGCACGGCGCGGTAAGTCTGCAGGTTGCGGTTTTTTTCCGCGGTGCAGCCCATGAGGTAGAGGATGCCGTCGATGATGCCCCAGGCCAGGTTGCAGCCCAGCGCGCCTATCAGCATGGCGCGCACATCGTCGCGGCCGGCGTCGGCAATGCTCAGCGTACCGGTGAAGGTCAGCACCATGATCAGGCCGAAGAGGATTTCCGGGGCGCGGGAATCGGCGTCGAGGGCGGAAGGAATCGAGCTCATTGGGGTTCCGTCTCAGGCGCCTTGCGGCGGCAGCAGGAAGAGGGTCATGGCAAACACCACATAGACCACCAGCATCATCACGCCCAGATACCAGGCGGAGCGACCGCTGCTGGTGACCAGCGAGGTGGTGAGCGCGGCAAACAGCATCATCACGATGGCGCCGGGCCAGAACTGCAGGTTCATGGGTGTGGGACCTATGAAATAGCTGAGCAGGACCAGCACCGGGGCCACGAAGAGCGCGATCTGCGAAGCGCTGCCCAGGGCGATGCCGACACTGAGATCCAGGCGGTTTTTACGCGCACCGGAAATCGCGGCAAAGATTTCCGCCGCTGCGCCCACCAGCGCCACCACCACAAAGCCGACAAAGGCCGGCGTCATGCCAAAGGATTCCGCCGCGGCCTGCAGGGATTCCACGAAGATTTCACTGACGAGCGCCACCACCACCGTGACGCCGGCCAGCATGGCCAGCGCCACGCCCATAGGCCAGGGTTCTTCATGGCCTTCAGCAGAATCCGCATGCTGTTCCGCGGCAAACAGCTCGCGGTGCGTGCCCAGCGAGAACAGCAGGCCCAGGGCATAGGCGGCAATCAGCAACACGGACAATCCCAGGCTGAGATCACTGAGGAAACGGTTGATCACGGGAGAGGCATCGGCATTGGCATAGGCCGAGGGCGCCAGCAGCGCCACTGTGGCCAGGAAGAGCATGGCCGCCTGCATGCGCGCATTGGCGCGGTTGAATTCCTGCAGGCGGTATTTCAGACCTCCCACCAGAAAGCAGGCGCCCAGCATGAACAGCGAATTGCCGACGATGGCGCCGACTATCATGGATTTCACCAGCAGGTACTGGCCGGCTTTCAAGGCGGTCAGCGCGATGATGAGTTCGGTGAGGTTGCCCAGCGAGGCATTGAGCAGGCCGCCGACGGCGTCGCCGGTTTTTTCCGCCACCGATTCCGTGGCCCGGCTCAGCAGCGAGGCCAGCGGCACGATGGCCAGGATGGACAGCACGAAGAGCAGGGCATGCGCATCGGGCTTGGCAGCATTGAGGATGAAAAGCAGGGGAACGAAAACAAGCAGGCACAGCAGGGGATTCTGGCGCAGCGCCAGCAGCATGGCTTTCATAGGGCGTCCCGGATTACCGGCGTCGGAGCTGGCGCCGGCCAGTTTCCGGGGAGGTCTCCCCGGCCGCAGATAAAGTAGATGTTCTGCGGCCACTCTGCCAAGTGGGTGGTGGATTTTGCGACGGCCTTCGCTTTGCCGTTTCAGTCAGCCAGGCGTTGGCGCAGGGCTTCTTCCTGGGCACGCAGTTCGCCGGAGGGATCGCTTTCGGCAAAGTCCTCAGTCTCGTACACCGGCCGTATCTCGATTTCCGGCTCAGTGCCTGGCATGGGATTGGGCATGCGTTTCACCCAGGCGATGGCGTCATCCATGGATGCCACCTGCCAGATCCAGAAACCGGACAGCAGCTCCTCGGTATTCGGGAAGGGGCCGTCAATCACCTGGGGATGTGCCCCGGTCAGCCTGACCCGTTTGCCCTGCGAGCTGGGCTTGAGTCCTTCGCCTCCGACCATGACGCCGGCATTCACCAGGTCTTCGTTGTACTGGCCCATGGCGGCCAGCAGCTTTTCATCCGGCAGGGCGCCGGTTTCGGATTGCTGGTCGGCTTTTATGAGGATCATGACGCGCATGGCGGGTGCTCCCTGCGATTTGAGGTGCCCGGAAGTATAGTTCCGGTCTTACTTTTTGGATCCGACCAAGGGAGCAATCTGGTCATTGAAAATGATGCCGTTCACGACCCAGTTGTCCTTTGCCTTATAGAAATAAATATCCCAGGCTACGGGATAAAGCTCAAACTTCTGTATATAGACCAGATGCTTCACTGAAGGGGATATATCTTCCTCCAGCACCTTTTCCACGCCCAGCGGTACTCCGTAAAATGCCATTGCCGCCTTGGTTTGCGATTTCATGGCCTGTATGGCTTGCGGCTTCAGCTCAGCAATTCCGCTGCCCGCGAATACCTCATCAATGGCTTTATCCGGTTCGGTTACCACCAGCTTGAGGAATTTCTCGGTTCGTTCCGAGGGGGTTTGCGCCAGGCAGAGGCTGGGCAGAAGCAGGGACAGGATAAATACAGATCGAAGAAGCATGGGGGCTCCGGATAACAGGTGCTGGCGCTGCAGGAAAGATTTGTGATGGCGACTCAGGCCGGGACCCTACGTTAAGTCTGCTGCGGGAGTCCACATCTTCTACGCAGATGTCGTAGTTCCCGCAGCCCGCTTTTCAGCTTTTATCAAAGCC
>DASUXS010000313.1:0-2137 GCA_036377855.1 Moraxellaceae bacterium | reverse complement strand
AGCAACCATGCCGATGCCCGCCTGCGCGGCATCCGCGTGCTGGAGCAGCTGGGCGATATCCAGGGAGCCCATGACGCCGCGCGCGCGTTGCAGCAACAGTCCGCCCGCGAGGAAGATCAGCAGCAGCTGGCACGCAGCCTGCCACGGTTGCGCCACAAGCTGGGCCTGGAAAAACTGCCGGTCCCGGTGCTGCTGGCCGCCGAAGAGCAGGAGATAGTCCTGGAACCTGTGGACGGACTCTCCGTGGAATCCTGCCTGCGGGAGCATCTGCATCGCGACGATGCGCCCGTCTTCTATGTGGAAAACGCGCTGATCAATTCCCTGTTCGGCCTGCTGTGCTGGCCGGCGATCTTCATGCCGGTACCCGGGGCGTTTTTCCATGCCTTCCACTACGGCCCGGCCGACCTGCATCACCCGGATTTCCGTGCACGGCGCGCAGCGGAATTTTCCCGTTGCCTGGGCCAGCTGGAGAACGGCGGGTACAAAGACACCATCCTCCGCAGCTGGCAGGCCAAACAGGGTCTGCAATCACCCTTCGTCTACTGGGATGCGCTGGATGAAGAACTGCTGCGCATGGCGCTGGACTGCATTCCCGCTGCACATCTGCGCCTGATGTTTGAACGCCTGCTGGCCGACATCCGCAGCAACCGCTCCGGCTTTCCCGACCTCATACGTTTCTGGCCCGCGGAAAAACGCTATCTCATGCTGGAAGTGAAAGGCCCCGGCGACCATCTGCAGGACAACCAGATCCGCTGGCTGGACTACTGCCAGCGCCACGACATTCCCGTGGCCGTGGCCTATGTGAGCTGGGCGGCCGCGTGAGTTTCCGTATCGCGGTGCGCGAGCTCTGCGAATTCACCGCCAAAAGCGGTGACCTGGACCTGCGCTTCACGCCCGTCCCCAGCGCCCAGGAGGGCATGGAAGGCCATCGCATCGTGGCCTCGCGCCGCGGCCCGGATTACCAGGCCGAGATTCCGCTGTCCGCCGACTATGGCCCGCTGCAACTGCGCGGCCGCTGTGATGGTTTTGATGCTGAGAGCGGCCGTCTGGAAGAAGTGAAAACCTTCCGCGGCGACCTCCACCGCCTGCCCGGCAACCAGCGCCAGCTGCACTGGGCCCAGGCCAAGCTCTACGGCGCCATGCTCTGCGCGCAGCAGCAGCGTGAGGAGCTGGAAATCGCCCTGGTCTATTTCGATGTCGGCACGCAGAAGGAAACCGTGCTGACGGAGCATTTCACGGCCGATGAGTTACAGGTGTTTTTCCAGGAGCATTGCGAACGCTTCCTGCTCTGGGCGAAACAGGAGATGGCCCACCGCGAAGCCCGTGATACCTCGCTGGCTTCCCTGAGTTTTCCCTTTGCGGCATTCCGCCATGGCCAGCGCCTGCTGGCCAAAGGTGTTTACCGTGCCGCACGCGATGGCCACTGCCTGCTGGCCCAGGCGCCCACCGGCATCGGCAAAACCCTGGGCACGCTTTTCCCCTTGCTGAAAGCCTGCCCGGAACAGGCCATAGACCGGATATTTTTCCTGACGGCCAAAACCCCGGGCCGCGCCCTGGCATTGGAAGCGGCACAACGTCTCCTGCAATCCGATGACGGACTACGCCTGCGCGTGCTGGAACTGAGTGCCCGTGACAAGGCCTGCGTGCATCCGGACAAGGAATGCCATGGCGAATCCTGTCCCCTGGCCAGGGGGTTTTATGACCGCTTGCCGGCAGCACGTGCCGAAGCGGTGGGCTATGGCTTGCTGGATCAGGCGGCACTGGCGCGTATCGCGGCCGCGCATGACATCTGCCCTTACTACCTGGGCCAGGAACTGGCGCGCTGGAGCGACATGGTGGTGGGCGACTACAACTACTATTTCGACGGCAGCGCCCTGCTCTACGGACTGACGCAGCGCCGTGAATGGAAAATCGCGCTGCTGGTGGACGAGGCCCACAATCTCGTCAGCCGTGCCCGCGAGATGTATTCAGCGGAGCTGCAGCCTGCGCGTCTCGCGGCCCTGCGTAAAACCGTGCCCACGGCGCTGAAACGTCCCTTGGGCCGGCTGCAGAAAGTCTGGGATGCCCTGCATGAAGGCCGCTTCAATCCCCTGGACCCGGAGGCACCGCCCAAGGAATACGAGTGCTGTGACAAGCT
>DASUXS010000312.1:0-5276 GCA_036377855.1 Moraxellaceae bacterium | reverse complement strand
GTGGGAGCGACCACTGCCGTGACCGCGCCGCTGCCCAGGTAGCGTTCGCCCACCGTGCGCAGGTCGGCCAGCGACACCGCCAGCAGGCGTTCACGCAGGCGGCGGCGCTGCGCCGGGGTACGGCCATAAAGCGCGTTGTGGTAGGCCTGGCGCGCCTCGCCCGAGGGCGACAGCGGCTTGTCCATATCGGAAATCACGCCCAGCACCGTTTCTTCCAGCTGGCGCTGCTCGTGCTTTTCCTCCAGCAGCCAGCGCACGCTGGCATCGAAATCCGCCAGCGTTTCGGACAGACGCGGATCACGGTAGGAATAGAAACGGAAGGCGCAGGAATTGCTGTCATAGCCCGCACCGCCACCGTAGGCACCGCCGCGTTCGCGTATGGCGCCATGCAGGTAACCGTTGCGCAGGAAACCGCCCAGCAACATCAGCGGCGCGGCATCGGCATGCTCCAGCGGCACCGCGGCATAGGCCTTGGAGCAGAACTGCACCTGGGTATTGGCTAGCCAGGCGACATTGCGCGGCGCCACCGGCGTGGCAAAGCTGAAACTGGAAGCAGACGGATTGTAGATACCAGGCTGCCAAACCGAGCCCAGCGAAGATTCCAGCGCCGGCAGTTGCTCGCCTTCGCCGATGAGCAGGAAGCGGCGCGGAGCGGCCAGCACTTTGGCATGCATCGCAGCAAGATCAGCCAGCAGTTTCTGCAGCGCCTCATCCTTGGCGATGCTGGCATCCAGCGCCTTCATACGGCGTATGCCCTGCAGGCCGGTGACCTGCTGGTTGAAGGTGGCGACGGCACTGAAAGGCGCGCCGGCGGCCTGCATGGCCAGGCTGTGGCCCTGCCCGGTCACGCTGGATTCCCAGCGCGCCTTCATCTGCGCCACCAGTTCGCGCAGGCGTTCGCCTTCGTCGAAACGCAGCGTCTCCAGGGTATGGCGCATCAGCTGGTTGAAATCCGTGGCCTTGCTGTTCAGGGCCTTGCCGGAAAACACCAGATGGCCCAGGCCCGTCTTCGCGTCGTTGAGATCACCGCGCAGCGAAAGACTCATGCGCAGGCCACCGGAAACGCGCGACTGCCATTGCTGCATGGCCAGGTAATCGTGTTCGCCGGCACCCAGCTCACCTACCAATGCGGTGTACAAGGGCAGCAGCTGCTGTTCTTCCGCCGTGAAGGCCGGCAGGTCGATGATGAGCTGCTGGTAAACCAGGCCATTGGTGCCCTGGGCATAAACCGCCAGCGGGAAGCTGTGTCCACCCAGCGTGATCTGCTTTTCCACGCCTTCGGCGACAATGAGGTCGGCGGGAATGTCTTCACGGCCTACACGGGGCAGCATTTCCGGATCGTCTTTCTGCGTCTGGCGCTGCTGCAGGGCCTCGGCATCGCGACGGATTTTCTCGGCCGCTTCAGCACTCAGGGCGCTACGGATTTTTTCCAGGCGCTGGGCTTCGACGTCACGGCGCTTGGCGCTGAGACCAGTGTCGGGCACCAGGGCCAAGCGTACGCGGTGCGGATTGTCCAGCAGCCATTTCTTCACCAGCGAAGGAATGAAGGCCGGATCTTGAATGGCGATACGCAGTTCGGCCAGCACGGCATCGATGTCCCAGAGCGACACCGGATCGCCATCATGCAGGATGGCACCCAGGCCGTTGAGAATGAGCTGCAGGCCGTAGGGATAGCCGTCACCGCCGATTTCACGCTGTGACAGTTCCAGCTGGTGCAGCACGGCTTCCACGTCTTCGGCCGGCACGCCGTTGGCAGCGACATCCTGCAATACCGCCAGCACGCCCTTTTCAAAGGCTTCGGCACGATCCGCTTCCGAACCTTCCACACCGCACATGAAGCTGAGTTCACGGCCGGAATCATCCACGCCGCAGAGCGAGGACGGTGCCTGCGCCAGCTCTGTGGTTTCCAGGAAATGACGCAGCGGCGAGGCGGAGTTTTCCAGCAGCACGCCGGAGAGCAGCTCGGACTCGAAACGCTCCTTGAGGTTGGCGGTCTTGCCCAGGAGCCAGCCCAGCACGATATGCGTCTTTTCTTCGGCATCGTCTTCGTCCAGGGCATAACTGCCCTGCACCTGGCGCGGTGCGCTGTAGCGCTGTTCATCATGGCCGCGGATTTTCTCCGGCAAAGCCTTGAACTCCTGCAGCGCGCGCTCCTCGAATTTCGCCTGCAGTTCCACGGCCGGAATATCGCCATAGGTCATGAAGACGGCATTGCTGGGGTGGTAGTGCTCTTTGTAGAAGGCCTGCAGGTCTTCGTATTTCAGGTCGGGGATGACGGCAGGATCACCGCCCGAGTTGTAGTGGTAGGTCGTGCTGGGATAAAGCTCGCTGTTCAGCGCCTCCCAGAGTTCGGACTGGGCCGAGCTCATGGCGCCCTTCATTTCATTGAAAACCACGCCCTTGTAGACCAGCTTGCTGTCGGCCTTGGCGGGATCTTCGAATTCTATGCGTATGCCTTCCTGCGCAAAATCCAGCGGATCGATGCGGGCGAAGAACACGGCATCGAGATACACGGACAGCAGGTTGTCGAAATCCTTGCGGTTCTGGCTGGCAAAGGGATAGGCCGTCCAGTCGCTGGAAGTGAAGGCGTTCATGAAGGTGTTGAGCGAACGCCGTATCATCAGGAAGAAGGGATCACGCACCGGATATTTGCGCGAACCGCAGAGCGCGGTGTGCTCCAGGATATGCGCCACGCCGGTGGAATCCATGGGCATGGTGCGCAGCGCCACCAGGAAGACGTTCTCGGGATTGTCGGCGGCCAGGTGGTAGTGGATGGCGCCCGTCTTGCGGTGGCGGTACTCGGCCACAGCCAGGTTGAGGGAGGGAATGGCTATCTGGCGGATGGCTTCGAAGGCCGGGTGGGCCGGCGGCAAGGACTGGGACACGGACATACTCATGCACAGGAGGGTGTCCCCGGATTATGGGGGATGCGCTGACCCATCCCAAGGGGCAAGAAGCGCCCTTTAGGTGCTTGGCAGATGGTCAGTAAGTGAGCAGTCCTGTCACGTCTTCATGAAAAGGCCATGAAGATGCCGCCTGCCGGGTACAGGCCAAACAGGGATTGCGCTATGGTCTGGCCCACTTCCTGCCCTGCTTAACCGTCTCGCATAAATAAGGACATGACATGACCGCCACCCTGCTGCGCCTGCTGGACCGGCTGGAAGCCGCCGGCAACCGCCTGCCCTCGCCTGCCTGGCTCTTTGTCTGGCTGGGCGGCATCGTGCTGCTGCTGTCCTGGCTGGTCGCGCTGACCGGCTGGCAGGCGACCTATCCCGATGGCAGCCGCACGGTCAGCGCCATCAATCTCCTTTCCACGACCGGCCTGACAAAAATCCTCACGGATACCGTGGGCAATTTCACCGGCTTCGCGCCCGTGGGTCCGGTGATCGTGGCCATGCTGGGCCTGGGCCTGGCGGAACGCTCCGGCCTGCTGGGGGCGGCCCTGGCCAGCCTGGTACAGCTTACCGGCCGCCGCGGCCTGCCCTTTCTCGTGGCCTTTGCCGGCGTGCTGTCGCATGTCGCGCTGGATGCCGGCTATGTGGTGGTCATTCCCCTCGCCGGCCTGCTCTTCCATCGCGCCGGCCTGCCGCCGGTGGCGGGCATTGTCTGCGCTTTTGCCGGCGTCTCCGGCGGCTTTTCCGCCAACCTCCTGCTGGGACCGGCCGATGCCATGCTGGCCGGTATCAGCACGGAAGCGGCGCGCACCGTGGCGCCCGGCGCCACCGTCAGCATCACCGCCAATTACTGGTTCAACGCCGCTTCTTCTTTCCTCGTCGCCGGTGTCGTGGCCGCGCTCACGCAATGGCTGGTGATTCCGCGACTCGCCACCGTGGCGCAAGAAGTGGATGTGCCCGCCGCTGAATCCCTGCACCGCAAAGGCGGTCGTGCCGTACTGGTCTGGACCGCGGCGCTGCTGGGGCTGCTGGTGTGGGGACTGCTGCCGGAAGGTTTCCTGCGCGGTGAAGATGGTTCACTGCTGAAATCACCGCTGCTGCACGGCATTGTCGTGGTAGTGGCGATTTATTTTGGTGTGGCAGGCCTGCTGTATGGCCGATTGAGCGGACGCTGGACGCGTGCTGAAGACTGTGTGCCGGCGCTGGAAGAAACCCTCAAGACCCTGGCCTCTTACCTGGTGCTGATGTTTTTCGCCGCGCAGTTCGTGGCCTGGTTCAAATGGAGCCAGCTCGGCGAACTGCTGGCCATCAGTGGTGCCACCGGCCTGCGCGAACTGGCGCTGTCACCGGTGACCTTGCTGGTCTTGTTCGTGCTGATGACGGCGCTGATCGATCTCTTCATAGGCTCGGCCTCGGCAAAATGGGCCATCATGGCGCCGGTCTTCGTGCCCATGTTCCTGCTCGCCGGCATCCCCGCGGAAAGCACGCAGGCGGCCTATCGCGTCGGCGACAGCGTGGCCAATATCATCACGCCGCTGATGCCCTATTTCGCCATGGTGGTGGCCTTTGCCCAGCGCTGGCAGAAGGACACCGGGGTCGGCACGCTGATGGCGCTGATGCTGCCGTATTCCATCACCCTGCTGCTGACCTGGAGCGCCTTCCTCGCCCTGTGGCTGGCCTTCGGCTGGCCGCTGGGGCCGGGCTGACAGCGGGCCACCCGCTGCCGCCAATTCAACAGCCGTCTGCTGCACAGGCAGCAGACAGGCAACAAAAAGCCGCGGAAAACCGCCTTTTCCGCGGCATTGCGCCGTTCCAGGCTATGGCATATCGCTTGCTCTGACCGGGCAACTTTCCGGAAACCGTAATAATGACTGTTGATACCACTCCTGCAGGCTCGCCCCTGCAGCAGGCCGCTGGCGCGCTGCAACAAGCAGCCGGCGCACCGCCACTGCCGGCCACGCCTTTGCGTTTCATCCTCTATTTCGTCAGCCAGTACCGCTGGTGGTACGGCAGCATGGTGTTGCTGGAAACCTTCAGCGCCAGCTGCACCATCCTCATTCCCTACGCCCTGGGCCGTATCGTGAAAACCGTGGGCGCCAGCACCCAGCATTCGCAGGAACTGGTGCAGGCGCTGCAGGGACCGCTGCTGCTCTTCGTGGGCCTGTGCATAGGCGAGGTCATCTTCAGCCGCCTGGTGGGTGGCATACAGTTCCGGCTTGGCGTGCGCCAGCGCCAGAACGTGACGCGTACTGCCTACCACTACCTGCAGCACCATTCGCATCGTTATTTTTCCAGCAACTTTGCCGGCGCGCTGGCGCACCGCATCAGCGAAACCTCCATGGGCGTGACGCAGACGCTGTGGATGCTGATCACGGAATTCTG
>DASUXS010000311.1:0-2456 GCA_036377855.1 Moraxellaceae bacterium | reverse complement strand
GCGGCCTTTCTGTTTGAGGCCGCCAAACGCGCCTTCGGTATCTTTGTCAGCGGTTTTTCCTCCTACAAGCTGGTCTATGGCGCCTTTGCCGCGCTGCCGGTCTTCCTGATCTGGATCTACGTGTCCTGGAGCATCATCCTGCTGGGCGTGGAAGTCAGCCGGGCCCTGGCCATCTACCGTGATGAAAGCGCCAACTACCGGCATCCGGTGCTGGCCCTGCTGGACGTGCTGCAGCTGTTCTGGCAGCGCCAGAAGAGCGGGGACACGGTCAGCGACATCGACGCCATGGCCGTGCTGGGCAAGCAGGAGGTGGAGATCTGGTTCGAGTTTTCCTGCCTCCTGCAGGAGCAGCGCATCATCCACCGCACGGATACCGGTGCCTATCTGTTGTCGCGCAATCTGGAAGATATCGACTTCTATTCGTTTTACCGTAAGCTGCCCTGGCCGCTGCCCACGCCGGAGGAACTGGTCCGTGTGCATGGCGACGACTGCTGGGCACGGGCGCTGCGTCCGGCGCTGGTGAACGTGAATGACTGCATGGAGAAGGAACTCAGCATGTCCCTGGCCGCCGTGGTGGCGGAAGAAAAAGAAATAGCGAGCTCCGTCCATGTCCGAGATAGAAACTCTCACCCTGCATAATGAGTCGCTGACGTTTTCCGCCCGGGCTGCCGGGTCGGGACCGTTGGTGCTGCTGCTGCACGGCTTTCCTGACGACTTCCACAGCTTCGATGCCCAGCTTGAGGCCATCGCCGCGCAGGGTTACCGCGTGGTGGCGCCCATGATGCGTGGCTATGAGCCGGGATCGCAGCCGGATCGCGATCTCTACCACCTCATCCACCTGGCCTCCGATGTGTTTGCCTGGATGAAGGAGCTGGAGGTGCAGCAATGCCATCTGGTGGGCCATGACTGGGGCGCGCTCACCAGCTATGTGGCGGCCGCCCTGCAGCCCAAGAAATTCGCCTCGCTGACCACGCTGGCCATCCCGCATCTGCGCCGTGGCATACAGGGGGTGACCGATGTGCCGGGACAGCTGGTGAAGTCCTCCTACATCCTGCTCATGCAGTTCGCGCGCATTGCCGAAACCATCGTGGCGCGCGACGACTATGCCTTCGTGGAAACGCTGTGGAAGCTGTGGTCGCCTGACTGGAAATACAGCCCGGAAGACATCGAGCAGGCCAAGTCCACCTTCCGTGCCGAGGGCGTGGTGCATGCCACGACGCAGTATTACCGCTGCCTGCTGCAGCCGCTGTCCATTTCCACGCAGCAGTCCTGGAGCCTGCTGACCTCGCGCCTCAATGTGCCCACGCTGGCGCTGACTGGTGAGCATGACGGCTGCATGGATACCCGCCTTTACGACACGCTGATGCAGGCCCAGGATTTCGAGAAGGGACTGGAAGTGCATCGCCTGCCCGACACCGGCCATTTCCTGCATCGCGAGGATCCGGAAAGCGTGAACCGGCTCATCATCAACTGGCTGAAAAAGCATCCGCTGGCCGCGTGATGCCTGCCTGAAAAGAAAACGCCGCGATTGCGGCGTTTTTTCTTTTCCAGGCTCGTGCCTCAGAAACGATAGCCAACCCCCAGGAAACCAATGACGGGATTCACGTCTATGGTGGTGGTGCTGGTGGCCAGGGGCTTGCCGGTGCTGTCGCGCACCGTCACCGTGGCATCCGTGTCCAGCGGCATATAGGACACGGAGAAGACGCCATACCAGTGCGCGCTGATGTCGCCGGTGAGGCCGACGGTGGCCAGCGGCTGCCAGGACGGGGTGGAGTCTATGTCCACCGTGGGATTGGCGGCATTGGGATTCAGCGTGATCAGGCCAATGAGCTGGCCGGCTGCGATCAGGTCATCCGCGAAATTCTGGTTGATCTTGTAATCGTCGAATTTGTTGTAGCTGACGCCCACGCCCACATAGGGCCGTATCATCTGGCCCGGTCCGCCGAAGTGGTATTGCAGGTTGAGCGCGGGATTCCAGCTGCGCACTTTCACCAGCGGTTTGTTGGCGCTGGCATCCAGGTCGGTGATGGGAATGCCGCCCAGGAAGGGCGCCACCACCTGGCCTTCACCCACCAGCTCCAGGCGTGGCGGAATGCCGCCTATGAATTCCAGCGAGACATTGCGGTTGAAGAAATAGTTGTAGGTCAGGCCCAGGGTCTTGGCATCGCGCACATAGGCATTGGTGCCCGGGGAGTCGAAAGAAGCCAGCGCCGGAATCAGGGTGGCCGCCGTGGTGGTGTGCAAGGGCTCCGCGCTGCTTTGCGGTGCGATATAAAACAGGCCGCCGGCAAAATTGTGACGCTTGAAATCATCATCCGCGGCGATGGCGTTCAGGCTGAAGAGTGCGCTGCCTAGCGCAAGCCAGTGTCGTGTTTGCATGATGGCTTTTTTCATGATGCCTTCCCTCTTGTGTTCTTCTGCTTGTCGTTGTTGCAGGCAGTGGCATCAGTAATAAC
>DASUXS010000310.1:0-5427 GCA_036377855.1 Moraxellaceae bacterium | reverse complement strand
ATTTCAGCCTTCTTATTGAAGTCTTTCTTAACAATGAACAATTCCTAGGAGCGGCTTCAGCCGCGAACCCTCAGGGCAACAGGGTTCGCGGCTGAAGCCGCTCCTACGGCAGGCAGGGCGGTGACCGATGGATAAGCTTAGACGCATGGCCCTGTTTGCCCGGGTGGTGGAGACCGGCGCCATGAGCGCGGCCGCCCGCGAGCTGGGCATGAGCACCTCCGCCGTCAGCCAGCAGATACGCCAGCTGGAGGCGGAGACCGGCGTGGTGCTGCTGCACCGTTCCACGCGCAAGCTCACCCTCAGCGAAGCCGGTGCCGCTTTCTACGAGGGCTGTGCCGCCATGGTGAAGGCCGCCCAGTCCGCCGAGCAGCGCCTGGCGGAGCTGCGCGATGCCGCCGTGGGCGAGCTGCGCATCGCCGCCCCCGTGGGCTTTGCCGGCACGCATCTCGCTGCTGCCCTGGGACCTCTTCTGCAGCATCACCCCGAGCTGCGCCTGCGCCTCTTCATCGAAGACCGGCGCATAGACCTCATCGAGGAACGCATAGACCTGGCCATACGCATAGGCACGCTGGCGGATTCCAGTCTGGTGGCGCGTGAACTGGCGACCTGGGAAATGGTGCTGTGCGCGGCCCCGTCCTATCTCGCCCGCGCCGGCCTGCCGAAAACACCGGAGGCCCTGCTGACGCATGAGTGGCTGGTGCTGACCGTGCTGGAAACGCCCAACCAGCTGGAGCTGACCGGGCCGCGTGGGGAAAGTTTCCGTGCCCGTATCGAGGCGCGCGTGGCTAGCACCAATTCACGCTCGCTGCGCGAGATGGCGCTGGCCGGTGCCGGTATCGCAAGGCAGCCCTTGCCGGATGTGGAGGCGGAACTGAAAAACGGAAAACTGATACGGCTGCTGCCGGAATGGCGGGTGCCGGCGATCGGGGTGTATGCCGTGACACCGCAGCGCGATGCGCAGCCGGCCAAGGTGCGCCACGCCATAGAAGCGCTGCGTCGTTACCTGGCTGGCTCCTGACGCCGGTGTCGACGCAGCAGCCATACCGCCAGCACGACCAGCAGCAGTAGCGCGAGCAACGGCACCACGATGGCCAGGACGGTGAGCAGCAGCGAGCCCATCCATTCGCCCGTTGCCACGACAGGATTGCCCAGTCCACCCGTGGTGGCGGTGGAGGCGACACGTGCCAGCATGCTGCCGGCCTGCACCAGTCCCGCCATGCCGCCACCGGCAATCAGCGCCAGCGCCCATTTCAGGCCGGAGTCTTCAAAGCCGGTCAGCAAGGCCGCGGTGGCCAGGGTGCCGGCGATCACCGCGCAGGGCGCGGCCACGGCATCCAGCAGATGGTCCACCAGGGGAAAGTAGTAGCCACCGATTTCCAGCAGCGTGGCGGCCCCCAGGGCGGTGGCGGCTTCCGGCCGCGCCAGCCACTGCATTTCCGGGCTCAGCTCCAGGCCGCCGAACAGCGCCGCCAGCGACAGGCCGAACAGCGGCAGGAAAACGCGCAGCCCGGCAGCAGCGGCCAGGCCTATGCCAATCAGCAATGCCATGATTTCATGCATGCAGCTTGCTCCGGGAGGGTCCGGAGGCAGCATAGGCTGTTTTCGCCATGCCGTGACAGCTTTCAGGACAATTCAGAACAACGCAGGAAAAGGCGCCCGCGCGCCACCACAACAAGACACAGGAGCCTTTATGCACAGTCCCATCCTCAATGCCGTTGTCGCCCTCGTGGTCTGGTCCCTGGTGATGTGGGCCTGGATGTATGCCACGCGCCTGCCGGCCATTTTCGCCATGAAGATGCGCATGGATCCGAATGCGCCGCGCGGCGAGCAGATGAACACGCTGCCCGCCAACGTGCGCTGGAAGGCGGACAACTACAACCATCTCATGGAACAGCCGACGATTTTCTATGCTATCGCCATCACGCTGGCGGTGATGGGGGCGGGTGACGGGGTCAATGCCACGCTGGCCTGGGCTTATGTGCTGCTGCGTATCGTGCACAGCTTTGTGCAGGCCGTGGTGAACAAGATTGAAGTGCGCTTTGCGCTGTTTGTGCTGTCGTCGCTGGCGCTGGTGGCGTTGACGTTTAATGCGGCGTGGCTGGCGTTTATGGTGCCCTGATTTTTTTCTACTTCCTCTAACTCGTCATTCCCGCGCAGGCGGGAATCTCCATGACATGCAGCGGGCTTCAAAAAAAGCCCTGCCTGAATTCATGAGATTCCCGCCTGCGCGGGAATGACGGTTCTCTTTTCTTTATCTTTTTTCAGTTGCCCAGCACAAATCCCTGCTGCGCCGGAATACGCTCCGGCCGCCAGTTTTTCACGCCCCATGCCAGCAACTGCCCCGGCGTCTGCGTCCGCAGTTCCGCCGGCGGTTCCTGCCCCAGGAAATCCAATACACGCCACACCAGGCGGCCATCAGCCGGTGTCGGGATTTCCTGCGCGAAAGTCTGTTTGGACAGTTTCGTGCCGTCAGCATGCAAGGCCAGCGGCAGGTGCAGATAGCGCGGCGTGGGCAGGCCCAGCAGGCGCTGCAGCACGATCTGGCGCGCGGTGTTGTCCAGCAGGTCATGGCCACGCACGACATCCGTGATGCCCTGGAAGGCATCGTCCACGACCACGGCCAGCTGGTAGGCGAAGAGGCCGTCGCGGCGCAGGATGACAAAATCCCCGACGCGCTCTGCCACGTTTTCCTGCTGCGAGCCGAAGACACGGTCGTGGAATTCCACAACGCCGTCCGGCACGAGAACGCGCACGGCTGAATCGGCGCGCGGGTTGGAGTGCTCACGGCAATGGCCGGGATACATCAGGCTGCCTGGAGTATTGGCATGGCGCGCCAGCTCGCTGCGCGAGCAGTTGCACCAGAACACATGGCCGGCTGCCTGCAAGGCGGTGATGGCATCGTGGTAGGCATGCAGGCGGCGGCTCTGGAACAGCACCTCGCCGTCCCATTCAAAACCGTAGGCCTTGAGCTGTTCGATGATGCGTCGGGCGGCACCCGGCATTTCACGGGGCGGGTCCAGGTCCTCCATGCGCAGCAGCCACTGGCCGCCGGCGCTGCGCGCATCGCAGTAGCTGGCCACGGCCGCAATCAGCGAGCCGAAATGCAGCGGCCCGGTGGGAGTCGGGGCGAAACGGCCTGTGTATTTCATGGGAAGGGGTGCTGCTGCTTCATGCCAGGTCCTTGAGGTCAGCGCCTTCATGCCACTTCCGGGTGACCGGCCAAAAAAAACGCCGCAGAAGCGGCGATTTTTCCGGAGTGGCAGTGGCGGCTTAGCCCACCAGCTGCTTTTCCTTGATTTCAGCCAGGCTCTTGCAATCGATGCAGAGCGTGGCCGTGGGACGCGCTTCCAGGCGGCGGATGCCGATTTCCACGCCGCAGTCGTCGCAGTAACCGTAGTCTTCCTTTTCGATGCTCTCCAGCGTCTTGTCGATCTTCTTGATCAGCTTGCGCTCGCGGTCACGGGTACGCAGCTCCAGGGAGAACTCTTCTTCCTGGGTAGCGCGGTCATTGGGATCGGGCAGGTTGGCCGACTCGTCCTGCATGTGGTGCACGGTGCGGTCCACTTCTTCCATGAGCTCACGCTTCCAGGCGCCGAGGATGACGCGGAAGTGTTCGAGCTGGCGCGGATTCATGTATTCCTCGCCCTTGGTTTCCTGGTAGGGCGCGGTGCCGTGGATCAGCATGTTGCCGGCGGGCGGCGTGGGGGCACGGGTGGCGGACTTGGCAGCCGGTTTGGCGGCGGGCTTGGCAGCAGCTTTGGGGGTTTCAGTGTTCACGGATACCGCTTTGGTCGAAGAAGTGGAGGAAGGTTTTTCCACCGCGGCGGCGGGTTTGGCCGCCACGGCTTTCACGGGAGTCGTCTTGGCCGCGGGCGCCGGCTTGGCAGCAGGCTTTTCCACGGGTTTGGCCGCTGCCGGCTTGGCGGCAGCCTTGGCCGGTGCCTTCGCGGCCGGCGTTTTGGCGGCGGGCTTGGCAGCCGGTTTTTCAGCTGTCTTTTTAGCCGCCGCGGCTGGTGCTTTGGCCGGGGCTTTTGCCGGCGCCTTGCTGGCGGCCGGTTTCTTGTCGGCAGCAGGCTTGGCGGCGGGCTTTGTTGCCGGTTTTGCCGGGGCCTTGGTGGCCGCAGGCTTGGCCGGGGCCTTGGCGGCCGGCTTTTTCTCGGTGGTCTTGGTCGCCGGCTTCGCCGGTGCTTTGGCGGGGGCCTTGGCCGGGGATTTTGCGGGCGTCTTGCTGGCGGGCTTCTTGTCCGTGCTCTTGGCCGCGGGCTTTTTGTCAGAGGCCTTCTTGTCAGAGGCCTTGCTGGCCGGCGCCTTGGCGGGCGTTTTCGCCGGCTTGCTTGCCGGTGCGGGCGTTTTTTTCTTGCTGCTGCTCTTGTCTGCCGCGGAAGCCATTGCCATCTCCTGTGGCGCCGAAAATCAAACGCCATCTATATCAAGAAGCGATTAGCCGGACAACCTCATGAAAATAGGGCTTTCCGGATAAAGGCTAGTCCTTTCTCTACCGCTTATACCGCATACCTCTTCATCTACCCCTGATGCCCCGGGTCCTCAAGGCAGCCAGACGCTGTCGCCGACCAGTTGCACCGGCAGTGGCACCAGTGACTCGCCCTGGCAGGGGCCGAACACGCAGAGACCGTCTTCGATCTGGAACAGGGCGCCGTGGTTGGCGCACTGGATATAGCGATGATCCAGGTCGAGGAAGACATCGGGCTGGAAATTCAGCTCTATGCCCAGGTGCGGGCACTGGTTGCGATAGGCAAAGACCTCGCGGCCCTGGCGTACCACCACCACTTCACCCTGCGGCGTGCTGACGCCTATGGCATCCCCGTCAGGAATCTCTTCGAGCGTACACAGTCGCTGCATGCCGGTCTCCGAAACGGCGGGCGATTATAGGCGCACCGCCATGACTGTCTAGCGTGGACTCAGATCGAGTTGTTGTAGTCGCGCAACAGCGCGCCATGGTCTTCCAGCGCCAGGCGCGGGCCGAAACGGCCGACCACGGCGGCGGCGGCACGGCTGGCCAGGCCGCCGGCACGGGCCGGGGTCCAGCCGCGGGTGAGGCCGAAGAGATAGGCGCCGGCAAACATGTCGCCGGCACCGTTGGAGTCCAGCGGCGTCACCGGGGTGGGGGCGATGTCGATGCGCTGACTACCGTCCCACACCAGCGCACCCTTGCTGCCGCGGGTGATGACGATCTGGCCGGCCACTTTCTTCAGGGCCTCCAGGGCCGCTTCCACGGACAGGGCATCGCTCCACAGGCAGGCTTCTTCTTCATTGCAGAAGAGCAGGTCGACACCATCGTCCAGCATCTCGGCCAGGCCGGGCTTGAAGAAACGCACCATGGCCGGGTCGGAGAAGGTCATGGCGATCTTCACGCCGGCGGCACGGGCCTGGGCACGGGCGGCCTTCACGGCGGCGCGGGCGGAGTCC
>DASUXS010000309.1:0-4803 GCA_036377855.1 Moraxellaceae bacterium | reverse complement strand
TTTTCAGCGCTATCCTGAAACAGGCTCGGTTTTCCCCCTTGCCGGAGTTGGGGTAACCTAGCGAAGCTACCCGTTCTCATTCTAAGAATTTTTCATAAGTAGTCGGGCTGATTCTTATGACGGATGACGTCAAATCCTCTTCTGATTCCAATCGCAGCCGCATCCAGTTGCCCGCTGTGATGGAAATCGTGCGCACGCGCAGCCTGCAACGTCTTTCCGATCTGATGAAAGGTATGTTTGATCGGCTGGAAAGCATTGTCTACGAGTGGGCCCGCGGTCTTCCCGATGCTGAACAGCAGCCTTACATGGATGTCATTGTGGTCGTGCGCGGCAAGCGCGCCGAAATGGAGTCGCGCTTTTCCGCCGGCATGGCCACCGCCTTCATGAAAGCGGTGCAGGCGCGGCCGGAAAAGGCAGACGGCGGCAAGGTCGGCGATGTGGATTTCAGCAGCCTCAGCCTGGTGGATACCGAGGACATGGACATCTCCGTGGCCGTGGACTCCATGGTGGCCCGTGCCCGCATGGACTATGCCGCGCCGCTGGGCCTGCTGAAGCGCCGTTACGCCCACCTCCTGCCCAAGATCGAGATCAGCGACCGCAACATGCCGCTGGACCCGGGCCTCATCGCCGGCGCCTTCAAGGACGGCCTGCAGTTGCTGGACCTGGGCGTGACGGAAAAAGTACTGGTGCTGCGGGTGTTCCAGCAGCAGTTGCTGGGTGACCTCGGCATCGTGCTGGACGAAGCCAACCAGCTCTTCATCGATGCCGGCATCCTGCCGGAACTGAAAGTGGCTTTTGCCAACAGCGGCAGCAAGTCCGGCGCCAAGCCCGAGAAAAAGGCCGAGGCGGCCAAGCCCACGCATACCGATACCGAGGAAATCTTTTCCTTCCTGCAGGGACTGCTGGGGCAGGGCGTGATGCCCGGCCAGGGCGGCGGCGGTCCGGCGGGCATGCTGGCGGCGGCCGGTGCCGGCGGCCCCGCCGGCGGTCCTGCAGGCGCAGGCCCGGCGGGGCCGGTGATTCCTGGCGCCCAGTACCATGGCGGCCATTATGTCGGTGGCGGTGGCATAGGTGCCCTGTCGGCCGGTGTCATCGGTGGCAGCGTGGCGGCCGTGCCCATAGCGCCGCTGCATATTGCCCCCAATGCCGTGGTGCAGACCGTGGCCACGCCGGACCTCGTGGCGCTGCTGTCGCAAATCCAGCAGCACCAGCCGCGTGCACCGCTGGCCGAAGATGCCAGCTCGCCCACGGTGGAAACCGTGCGCGAGAACATCCGTGACAGCCTGCGCTCCGACGAGGAAGCCGTCGAGGCCATCAAGCAGTCGGACGAGGACGTCATCAACCTCGTCTCCATGCTCTTCGACTTCATCCTCGATGACGACGACCTGCCGACGGCCATGAAGGCCCTGATCGGCCGCCTGCAGATTCCGCTGCTTAAAGTCGCCATCATCGACAAATCCTTTTTCAATGCCGAAAGCCATCCGGCACGCCGCCTGCTGAATGCCCTGGCCAAGGCCGGCATAGGCTGGAACAGCCGCGATCCGGGTGGCGATGCGCTTTACGCCAAGATCGAGGAAGTGGTTTTCCGCATCCTCAATGAATTCATCGACGACCTCGGTCTCTTTGATGAGCTGCTGGACGAGTTCACGACTTTCCATGAGCAGCAGCAAAAGCGTGAAGATGCCGTCGACAAACGCACGCGTGAAACGGAAGAGGGCCGTGCCCGCGCCGAGCTCGCACGCGCCATGGTGCAGCAGACCTTGAACCGCCGCCTCACCGGCCGCCAGCTGCCTCTCGTCGTGGTCAAGCTGATGCAGGACGCCTGGCGCAATGTTCTCTATATCAACTGCCTCAAGGACGGCACCGAGTCCGAAGCCTGGAAGCAGGCCGTGAAGGTGGTGGACGCGACCATATGGAGCGTGCTGCCGCAGCCCGGTGCCGAATGGCAGGCGCGCCTGAAGGATGTGGCGCCCAAGCTCGTCAACAGCATCAAGAAAGGCCTGGCGGGAATGAACTACGATCCGCTGGCCACCGAAACCCTGTTGCGCGAACTGGCGCAGGTGCATCTGGAGCTGATGCAGGGCCAGGAAACCCGTACCGTCGCCATCATGGATGCGCGTGCGGCCGAACTGCAGCCGGAGTCCTCCGGCCGTGTCGAGGCCGGGGAAGTCGCCAAGGTGGATGCCGCCTCCGTGGATGCGGTGGTGCTGCCTGAGGCTGAGGTCATGCCGCCGGTGCAGGATGCCCTGCCGGGGGATGACGAGCATGTGCTGCTGGTCAGCCGCCTCAATGTCGGCAGCTGGGTGGAGTTCATAGAGCCGGAGAAGCAGGACCGCCACAAGCTGGTGGCCCGTATCCGTTCTGTCGACAAACTGATTTTTGCCAACCGTCGTGGTATCAAGGTGGGCGAAATGTCGGGGATGAAGCTGGCCGTGGACATGAGCATAGGCCGCGCCCGAGTTGTCGAAGAGGGCGAATTCATTGACCGCGCGCTGGAATCCGTCATCGGCAACCTGCGCGACCTGGGCGGCAAGGCTGTCCCGGGCCAGAAATAAGCCTGCCGGCTGCCGGCAGGCAGCCTCGTCACAAAAGGAGAGCAGGCTATGGAAATCGGCGCCGACCACTGGCTGCGGCCGGCACGGCACTGTCCGTCCCCCAACTGCAATCCCCGTCCTGAAAACACCGCCATCGGCCTGGTCGTGGTCCACGGCATCAGCCTGCCGCCGGCGGAGTTCGGCGGCCCCTGGATAGATGCGCTGTTCACCAACACCCTGCCCGCTGCGCACCATCCCTATTTCGCGGAAATCGCCGGCCTCACCGTGTCGACACACCTGCTCATACGCCGCGATGGCGAGATCGTGCAATACGTGCCCTTCGACCTGCGCGCCTGGCATGCCGGCAAATCGCAGTACCAGGGCCGTGACAACTGTAATGATTTCTCGATAGGCATTGAGCTGGAAGGCACCGACGAGATTCCCTACACCCCTGCCCAGTACGAGCAGCTTGCCCGTATCATTCCGCTGTTGAATGCGCGCTACCCCCAGACCTTCGGGCATCTGGTGGGGCATAGCGACATCGCACCGGGGCGCAAAACCGATCCGGGCCCTTCCTTTTCCTGGCCGCAGCTGCAGGCTGCGCTGGGTCACGCTGATTCAGGAGAGTGCTGATGAACCTGCTGGTTGTCCTCATAGTGCTGGGCTTGCGCCAGATGGGGATGGCTGTGGAGCCTGCGGCCACGGTGTCCGCGCTGATGCGGGGCTGGCGTGACCGCTGGCTGGGCCGTGGCGAGAAGGAAGCCTGGGGCGGCTGGCTGGTGCTGGCCTTTGTCGTGCTGTTGCCCACGCTGCTGGTGGCCGCGCTGGTGACGCTGCTGGCCGGTGTCTGGCACAGCCTTTTCGTGCATGTGCTGTCGCTGCTGGTGATGCTCATCGTGTTGCTGGACCGGCGCCAGCCCGATGTCATGCAGCGCGAACGCGAAGCCTGGCTGCTGGCGGATGAAGAGCACCGCGCACTGCTGGTGCAGACCGATCCCGCCACGCTGGCCGCCGCCGCCACCTCTGAATTCGCACGCGTGCGTCGCAGCCTGCTGGAAGAGCAGTTGCGCGAACTGTTCGCGCCGCTGTTCTGGTATCTGCTGCTGGGCCCTATTGCGGCCATCGCCTATTACTTCCTGCGCCTGGCGGCGGAAATGCAGGACGGCGCCGCGCAAAAAGCGCGTGAGCTCCTGCACTACGCCGATTGGCCGGTGGCCCGCCTGCTGGCGCTGAGTTTTGCCCTGGCCGGGGATTTCGTGGCGACCTGGGGACACTGGCGCGGCCAGGTCCTCAATGCCGGCGTGGAGGCAGGTGTGCTGCTGGACGACAGCGCGGCCGCGGCACAGCCTGTCGATCTGACCCTGGGCCAGGGGCAGGCACCCGGTGCGGTGATGGGGCAGGGGCTGGAGATTGTCGCCGCCCTGCTGCAACGCGCGCTGGTGATCTGGATCGTGCTGCTGGCCCTGCATACGCTCTGGCCCTGATGCGTCTCCTCGTTGTCCTGCTGCTGTTTTTTTCTTCCCTGGTACAGGCGGCAGCGCCTGGGCTGCGCGATGCCGAAGGCCAGGCCTGGACCGGCAAGCTGCCGGCCCGCCGCATCATCGCGCTGGCGCCGCATATCACCGACATGCTGGTGAAAATGGGTGCCACCTCGCGCATCGTCGCGGTGGTGGATGACCACGATGTGCGTGGCGCCCACCGTCGCAGCGTCGGTGGTTTTCCCCTGGTTGCCGATGCCGGCTCCATCAATTACGAACAGATCGTGGCGCAACGGCCGGATGTGGTGCTGGTCTGGGGCAGCGGCACGCCCAAGGCCTGGATCGCGCAGTTGCGCCAGCTGCGCCTGCCGGTGTTCGTGGTGGATGCCACCAAGCTGCCCGGACTCGCCACGCAGCTCGAGCAACTGGGCCTGCTGAGCGGACAACAGGCGACGGCACAGGCGCAGGCCGAGGCCGTGCGCCGCAAGCTCGCGGCCCTGCAGCAGCAATACCGCAGCTCCAACCGCCTGCGCTATTTCCACCAGGTCTGGCTGCAGCCGCTGTACAGCGTGCATGCCGGCAACCTGATCAGCCAGGCGCTGGCACTCTGTGGCGCCGACAATATCGTCAAGGCCGGTCCCGTGGCCGCGCCCCTCATCAATCCGGAATTCGTGCTGCAGGCCAATCCGGATTTCATCCTCTTCAGCGAGGCCGATGCCGAGGCCAGCCGCAGCTACTGGCAGCGTTTCAGTGCGTTGACAGCCGTGCGCCGGCAGCAGTTCCTGGCCGTG
>DASUXS010000308.1:0-3517 GCA_036377855.1 Moraxellaceae bacterium | reverse complement strand
CGGATGGGGACTTAAAGCCTAGCAGTCGCTCAAAAATCAGCCAGTTTGGCCGCGACTGCGACACTATGCCGCAGCCGGGCAGGGCCGCCGTCTTTTTATAATGCGCGCCATTCGTGAGTCCGTCCGGAGTGGTCCATGCGTCGTGTTGTTGCAGTACTGCCTGCCTCCCTGCTGCCATTGGCCGTGCTGTTCCTGAATGTCCCGGTCCATGCCCAGGAGCTCCAGCAGCTGGATGAGGTGGTGGTCACCGCGGCAAACGCTGCCGGCGTGCAGCGCCAGCCGCTGCCGGAAAAGCTGCCGGCGGTGGTGGTGGGACTGGATGTGCAGCAGCTGCAGCAGACGGTGAACCTGAGCGGCGTGGAAGATGCGCTCAAGAACCTGCCGGCCATCGATGTGCGCAAACGCTTCATTGGTGACCGTTCCAGCCCTGTGGCCTCGCGCACCACCGGCTCAGGTTTCGGTGCCCGCGGCCTGGTGTATGCGGACGATGTGCTGTTGTCCAATCTGTTGGGCAATGACAACACCACCTACACGCCGCGCTGGAGCATGGTGGCGCCTTCCGAGCTGGAGCGCGTGGATGTCATTTACGGCCCTTACTCCGCGCTGTATCCGGGCAATGCCATGGGTTCGGTGGTGCAGCTGAGCACGCGCCAGCCGCGCGAATTCGAAGCGCATCTCAGCGTGCAGGGCTTCCGGGAAGAACTGCAGGTGTATGGTACGGACGACAGCTACAGCGGCGCGCAGCTGGCCGCGGCGCTGGGTGCCCGCAAGAATGGCTTTTCCCTGTGGCTGGGCGCCAACCACCTCGACAGCCATGGCCACCCCATGAGCTTTGCCACGGCCCAGGCGACTTCCGCCACGCCCGCCACGGCATCGGCAACGGGAGCGGTGCCGGACCGCGACATGTTCAGCAAGGACCGCTACATCCTGGGGGCCACCGGCATAGACCATACCGTGCAGGAGAATTTCAAGCTCAAGCTGGGTTACGACATCAGCGCCGATACCACGGTGAGTTACACCCTGGGCCTGTGGCAGAACGATTCCGACATCAGCTACGACAGCTATCTGCGCGATGCCAATGGCAACACGGTGTATGCCGGCCTCTACCAGCTCAATGGCGTCTCCTACAACATTTCCAACACCACCTTCCGCCTGCAGCAGCAGGAAGCGGAACACTGGCTGCATGCGCTGGCGCTGCGCCATGAAAGCGGCGCCTGGCGTTGGGACCTGTCTGCCAGCCTTTATGATTACGGCACTGACGAATCCCGCGTGCAGGCCACGAACACCAATGGCACGGGCAGCAGCAACGGCACGCTGACGCGCATGGACGGTACCGGCTGGAAGACCCTGGACCTGCGCGGCGAATGGCAGGCGACAGCGACGCATGCGCTCAGCCTGGGCTACCACTTCGACCATTACACGCTGCAGACCCTGGTGCAGAACGTCAGCAACTGGGTGAGCTCGGAAAGCGGCAGCCGCGCTTCGGCCTTCTCCGGTGAAACCGTGACGCAGGCGCTGTACCTGCAGGATGCCTGGCAGTTTGCGGCGGCCTGGGAGGCGGTGCTGGGGCTGCGTTATGAGCAATGGCAGGCCAGCAATGGCACGGTGTCCAGCAGCAATACCACGCAGCATTTTGCCGATCGCGATGATGCCTTTGTCTCGCCCAAGGCGGCGCTGGTCTGGCGCGTACAGGATGACCTCACGCTGCGCGCTTCGCTGGCGCGCGCCTACCGCCTGCCCACCGTGGCCGAGCTCTACCAGGGCAGCCTGCCCAACAACGCCAACAACGTGGTCTACAACAATCCCGACCTGCAGCCGGAAAAAGTGCTGGTGGCGGAGCTGAGTGCGGAATACGCGCTGGCCGGCGGCCAGCTGCGCGGCACGCTGTTCAATGAAGACAATGAAGATGCGCTGATACGCCAGACCGTGCCAGGCGTGGTGGGCACCACCACCTATTTCGTGAACGTGGGCAAGATACGCACCCAGGGCGCCGAGCTGGCCTGGCAGGGCAGGGATGTCTTGCTGCAACGCTTAGACCTCAATGGCAGCGTCACCTATGCGCGTTCGGAAATCCTGGAAGACGCGGCGCATCCGGAGTACGTGGGCAAGACCAATTACCGCCTGCCGCTGTGGCGTGCGCGCCTGGTCGGCACTTTCCGCCAGACCGAGAAGCTGGATTACAGCCTGGCCGGCCGCTACAGCGGCCGCCAGTACGCCACCCTGGACAGCAGCGACACCAACTTCAATACCTGGATGGGTTTTGCCAGCTACACCGTCTTCGATGCCAAGGCCAACTACCGTATCCGTGACGGCCTTCGGGTTTCGCTGGGCGTGGACAACCTGGCCAACCGGACCTATTTCCAGTACCACCCCTACCAGGGCCGTACCCTGATGGGCGAGGTGCGCCTGGACTACTGACCTGGGCTACTGAGTTGAAGCGCCAGTCGGCGCGCTCTTGATATCTCCTTGGCCGGCCCCAACCATGGCGGGGTCGTCCACGGAAGCTTTCCATGTCGTCTCCCGATACTCCTGAAAAACCGGCCAGGGCTGCCACGCGCAGCGACTGGCAGACCCTGACCACGCTTTTCCCCTATCTCTGGCGCTATAAATGGCGCGTCATCATCGCGTTGTCCTGCCTGGTGCTGGCCAAGCTGGCCAATGTCGCCATTCCCCTGGTGCTCAAGAACATCGTGGACCACCTGGCCTACAAGCCGGGGGCGCTGCTGGCGGTGCCGCTGCTGCTGATCGTGGTCTATGGCGTGCTGCGCCTGGCCACGGTGGCCTTCGGCGAACTGCGCGACGCGGTGTTTGCCAAGGTGGCGCAGGGCGCCATACGCCGCATCGCGCTGGAAACCTTCAACCATCTGCACCGCCTGGGCCTGCGCTACCACATCAATCGCCAGACCGGCGGCCTGACGCGCGACATTTCCCGCGGCACGCGTGGCATAGGCTCGCTGCTCAGCTTCATGCTGTTCAACATCCTGCCCACGCTGCTGGAAATCGGCATGATCACGGTCATCCTGGTGACGCTCTATGACTGGCGCTTCGCCGTGGTCACGCTGGGCACCATCGTCGTCTACACCGTCTTCACCATCCTGGTGACGGAGTGGCGCAACCAGAATCGTCGCGCCATGAACGAGCTGGACTCCAAGGCCAATACCCGTGCCGTGGATTCGCTGCTCAACTATGAAACGGTGAAGTATTTCGGCAACGAGAAATTCGAGGCCGCGCGTTATGACGAGGCCATGGCCAAATGGGAGGCCTCGTCCATACAGAACGAGAAATCCATAGGCCTGCTCAACAGCGGCCAGTCCGCCATCATCGCGGTGGGCATCACCTTGCTGGTCTGGCTGGCGGCCGATGGCGTGGTGAAAGGCACCATGACCCTGGGCGACCTGGTGGCGGTCAATACCTTCCTGCTGCAGCTGTATGCGCCGCTGAACATCCTGGGCATGGCCTATCGCGAGATAAAGCAATCGCTGACGGACATGGAAAAGATGTTCAGCCTGATGGACGA
>DASUXS010000307.1:0-16241 GCA_036377855.1 Moraxellaceae bacterium | reverse complement strand
GCCCTGCACCAGGCCCTGGTAGACCAGTTCCCAGTACAACTCGGCCAGTTGCTTGTTAGCGGTGTACAGCGCCATTTTCTCGGTGGCGACCTTGAGGTCCTGCAGCGATTGCTGGATACGCGCGGCGATCTGCTTTTCCTTGCTCTCCAGCATGCCGTAGGCCAGCAGGCGCAGGTCATCGGCACGGTCCGCCAGCGCATCGCGCAGCACGCTGGAGGCATGGCGCGGCGACACATGCTGTATCGCCATCAGCGCCTTCATGCGCAACTCCACCGGCGCATCGGGACTGGCGAGCTGGCTGCGCACCTGGCCGGCACGCAGGCGGTTGGTTTCCGTGCTGGGCTTGGCCAGCTCGTACTGCGGCACCATGACTTCGGCAAAAGGCCGCTCGCGGCGCAGATAGGGCCACCAGCGCGCAAACACCACGCCCACGAAAAAGCCCAGCAGGCCCAGCACCGGAATGAAGAAGCAGAGGCTGAACAGCAGCAGCATGACCATGAGCCTGGGCTCACGGTAATTCGCCGGCAGCAGGGCCAGGGCCAGCGGTGCCATCATGGCGCTGGCCATGGCATGCAGCAGGAAATAGCGGTGCAGCAGCGCATCGTCGCTGGTATGCAGGAACAGCAGCGTCAGTGCCGCGATTTCCAGCATGAGGGCGCCCAGGCCCAGCTTGTATTCGGTGCCGGTCATGCGGAATCTCCGGCATTGTCTCCGGTATTGGCGGACCCGCGACGGCAGCGACGCAGCAGGTCGGCCAGCAGTTCCGGCGGCGGCGTCGAGCCGATATTGGCGCTGTGCGGTGCCACGCCGGCCTCGACGAAATCACGCAGGCCGAAAACGTCGTGCAGCCAGCGTTCGGTGCGCAGCAGGTAACCGGACAGCGCGGCCTCGCCATGCAGCGGCATGAGCGTGAGGATGTAGCGCTGGCCGCCTTCGGAAAATTCCCAGATCACATCCAGCTGGCGCGACTGGCGCAGCGTTTCCTGCACGATGTCGCCCTGGTGCAGGCCGGGTGCCACCACCAGCGCGGTGAGGATGGACTGTATGCCGACGTCCTGCTGTATGCGGTGCAGGCGCGCCAGCTCGCCGGCGAAGAGCAGCGGACAGTCCGGGGTGGTGGCGGTGACGGCGCGCACCGCCGGGCCCAGCTGCACGCCGTCGGCGTAATAGCCCAGCAGCACGGCGAGGAAGCGCAGGGTTTCTTCATTCAGTGACAGGAAAGGCAGGCGCTCCACCACGAGCAGGCCGATGAGGTCGCCGCCGCTGCCGGTCAGCGGCGCCACGACGAGATAGCGGCTGTTTTCCGTGGGCAGTCCATGCGTCTGCACATGCGACAGCTGGCGTTGCTGCAGCGCGAACTGCAGCAGCGGATCCTCGGCATCGAATTCGCTGGTTTCACCGATGCTGGCGACCGGCGTCGCCACCGGCACGCCGTCCTTGAGCACATGCAGGCAGGCCACTTCCAGCTGGCAGGACTGGCTGAGCAGGTGCAGGAATTCCTGGGCATGCGGCAGCGTATGCGCTTCGCCGTCATGCACGATGAGCTTGCGCAGGCGCTGCAGGGCGTCACGCAGCGTCATGGGCTTGACCAGCAGCTCCTGCTCCAGGCGTTCATGCGACAGGCGCAGCAGGTAGTGGCGACGCGTCAGCGAATCCAGGCGCTCGCCAAGATAGGCATTCACTTCCGCCACGCGGCGCAGGCGCGTGGTCCAGACATCGGAGAATTCACCGGCCAGCAAGGTGAGGATGAGGCCACCCAGGAAAAAGCTTGCCGGGAAGGCGCCTCCGCCCATGCCCGCCAAAGGCAGCAGGAACCACATCAGCACCAGCAGGCCCACGGCGCCGAAAGCGGCCAGCGTGCCGTAACGCAGCGCCAGCACCAGCGGTCCCAGCCACAGCCAGGGGAAAGGCCGGTTCAGCAGGAAGGGATCGTCCGGTTCCAGCAAGGCGCACACCAGCAACAGCAGCAGCATGAAGCCGGTGACTTCGGCCACGGCAATGCGGCTGATCTGCTTGGGCGCGAACCAGGCGGCAAGCCGCGAGGAGTGGTAGGCCTTGGGGGTGGCGCTCATGGTCATTCCTTGGCGTTGGCGAGGGCCTCGTCCACCAGCCTGGCAATCAGTTTCTGTGCCACGCCGGCAACCGCTTCACGACTCCAGCCGGTGCGTGCACCGCTGCCGGTCCACACCACCTGGCCGCTGCCGAGATCGATGATGCTGAGCGTGACACCGGCCGCCGGCTCACCGTCGAGACCGGTCTTGTAGCGCCACTCCTGCACCGAACCCAGCACGGCATAGCGCGCGTTCTGGCTGCGTGCCCAGTCTAGGGCCGCTTCCTGCGTGCGGCGGTCGGCCGGGCTCAACAGGTCATCCGCCGTGGCCGGCGGATAGACCTGCAGGTCCTGCACGCCTTGGGCGCGCAGCAGGCTGGCCGTGATGGCCTCCAGCCGCGCCGCGGCCTGCGGTGTTTCCGTATTGTTCACGGCCGGCAGCAGCGCCCAGCGCGCCTTTTTTTCCAGGGCCGGCGCATGGCCGGCATCCAGCGTGGTGCAGGCCGCAAGACCCAGGGCGGCCCACAGGGCCAGCAGGGGGAACAACCATTGTCTGTAGCGCATCATGTCTCTCCTCTTTTTCCATTCCGTCGTTGCCGGCCCTGGGGCCTGCCTGTCGTTGCTGTCTTGCCGCGTAAAAATTCCATGCTCAGTAATACAGCCGGTAATCCACATTGAAGGTCTGCGTCTTTTCGCCATTGCCCTGCGCGCCTTCGGCACCATCGATATAAAGGCGCAGGCGGTCACGACCCAGCACGCGGCCCAGCAGGCCCCAGCGGTAGTCGTAGCCGATGCCGGTCTCCGCATCCTGGGTCAGGCCGATTTCCCAGAAGCTGCGCCAGCCGCGTTGATAGTTCTGTTCGGCGTTTTCACCAAAGGCCAGGGCCAGGCTGAACTGCGTGAAAGACGCTGGCAGGAAATATTCCGGTCCCGCCACCACGCCCACCGGCAGCAAAGGCTGCAGCTGTGACGGCAAGGTGGAGGCCGTGCTGCTGCCGGTATTGCTGACGCCGGTTTTCACCGTCCAGTCACGTTCGCCGGAAAACAGGCGGTGGCTGTAATTCAGCGAGCTCACCAGCGTGCTGCCGAGATCGCCGCCGCCCTGCGCGGCAAAGCGGCTGTATTCCAGGTCCAGCGCGACGCTGTCGCGACCGGTGATGAGCCAGGCCAGGCCGACGCCGGCGAAATCGCGCTGCCCGGCAACGCGCAGGCCGGAGGTGGCGATGCTGTCCTGGCGCAGGCCGGCGCGCAGCTCGCCGCTGATACCCGCAGACAAGGCACCAATCATTTTTCCGCGCAGCCCGGCAACGCTGTCCAGGCTGTCCAGCGCGGTCAGCCAGATTTCGGTGGCGCTGTTGTCACGCGTGTCGGTGAAACCGAATTCCACGCGTCGCTGCTGGTCGAACGGCAAACGCAGCACGGCCGGGTCGCTGGACAGGCCTGCTGTTTCCGCACGCAGGCGCAGGGCCTGGTTGCCATCGAGATGGCCTTTCCAGGCCAGTATCAGCGGTGTGCGCACCAAGCTGCCCTGCTCGTCGTGCTGGAAAGACAGGTCGGCCCAGCTGCCGTCGTTCCAGGCGCGTTCCTGGAAACGCCGGTGCATTTCGTCATCGTCCTGGCGGATCTCGGCGCTTTCAAAGGCCATGGTCGCCGCGAGATCGAAACGGTCCAGGCGCTGTGCGGCTTCGACACGATCGTAGATGGGCAATTCATCACGACGTGTCGCCAGCAGGTCATCCAGCGCAGGCTTGTCGTTATCGCCCAGCGCCTGCAACAGCGGTGACCATGCAGGTAGCTGTGCGGCCGGCAGGCGACGGCTGAGTACCTGCGGCAGGCTGTCCGCGGCTTCCGAATTCCAGGCGGCATTCAAGGCGAGATCGCGCACCCAGACCGAATCCGGTTGCTGGCGCAGCAAAGTGCGCAGGCGTTGCTGCTGCACGTCTGCCGGCTGAGCCGGCAATTCCAGATTGATCAGGGCCTGTTCAAATTCAAGACGCTGCTCTTTGGCGATCCGCGCACGATGGCGGTCACGGTTTTTCCACACGCGCCGCTCCAGCGACTGCGTCGCATCCGGCATACCGGCACGACGCAGGCCGTCGGCGTAAGCCAGTGTGTTGAGTGCATCGTCAGGCTGTGCCTGGTGACGACGCTGCAGCCAGGGCAAGGCCTGCACCGGATCATCCAGCCGGGCCCAGCCAGCAGCCCACAAATCCCACAGCTCCGGCGTGCGCTCGGCCACGGCGCTGTCTTCCAGCAGCCACTGCCGCAAGGTATCCGCGCGGCCATGCAGGATCTGCTGCGCCAGCCAGGCCTGCTGCAGGCCGCCGCGTTGCGGATCCAGCGTCAGGCCGGCGGCGTAATCACGCATGGCCTCCTGCCAGCGCCCCTGCGTTTCCCGCAGATGGCCGCGTGCTTCCAGGAAACTCACATTGTCCTGCAGACGGGCGAGCTCTTCGGGCGTGAGGCTGGCCAGGAAAGCTTCCGCCAGTTCGGGATGGCGCTCGGTGGTCCACAGCTGCAGGGCCGAGCTGGCCGCTTCCGGGCGCGCGCCGCGTTTGAAGGCCTCAGCCTGCAGGCGTGCTGCATCCAAAGGTTGTTGGGGCTGCAGCAGCGAGGCGTAATTGAGCAGGTCCGACACACTGGCTTTGCCACCGGCATAGAGATGCCCGTAGGCATTCAGTGCATCGCTGTTATTGCCCAGCAGGCGTGCAAGCTCGGCCCGCGTCCACCAGAACTGGGAGGCGCTGTCCGGCATCCTGGCATCGGCGGCGGCCAGTTCGCGTTGCGCACCCTGCAGATCGCCGCGCTGGTATTGCAGGGCCGCAGCGCGCAGCAGCCAGCCTTCGCGCGGACCCAGTCTGGCGTTCAGCCAGCGCAGGTCGGCCAGCGCGAGTTCATCGCGGCCATTGCGCTCGGCCAGCAGCGCTTCACTTTCATACAAAGCCTGCTGCGGATAACGGCGTTTCATGTCACCGAGGAAAACAAAAGCTTCATCAGGACGGCCGACACGTTCATAGGCCGCCACCAGGTCAGTCAGCAGCTGCGTGTCGCCGGGGCGGCGCTGCAGTTCGCGGCGCTGCCACTTCAGCATGGCTTCGTCGTCGGAAAGCGCGCGGCCGAGTTTGCCGACCTGCTGCCAGGCCTCTTCGCTGCCGCTGCGTTCGGCGATCACCTGCCAGTTGGCCAGCGCCACGTCCGGCTTGCCCAGCCACAACGCGACCTGTGCCCAGCGTTTGCGCCAGCCCAGGTCGCCCGGCTGCTCGCGCACGGCTTTTTCCGCCACGCGATAGGCGGCGGCGAGATTGCCGCCGGCGAGATAGATGTCGTAGCCCAGCTGGTAACGGTCTGCGCTGAAAGCCGCTTCCGGTTCGCCCACCTCGGATGTCGGCGGCAATTGCGGGGTCGCGGCCAGCGCCGGCAGCGCTGACAGCGCGAATACAAAAGCGGCGAGACGGGTCAGCTTCATCGCGCCGCCTCCACTGCCGCCGGTGCCGCGCCCACACGCTGCCGCAGCAGGCGTGACACATACATCTGGGCGAGGTCGAGACGGTTGGCGGAACGCGCCAGCCGCGCCAGGAATTCCAGTGTTTCCGCGTCATCGGCCAGCGGCTGCCAGTGCGCCTGCGCCGCGGCCATGGCTTCGTCCAGCAGGTTGCCGGACTGCAGGACGCGCAGGCCGGCGATGAATTGTTCGCGCCGCTGCTCGGTAGTAACGGCAGTCTGCATGGCCATGAAATGCGTGGCCGCGGCATCGCGATAGTGGCCCTGGGCCAGCTGCAGCCTGGCGATGTCGCCTTGCACGCGCGCGGATTCATAAGGCTGCGTCTCCAGCAGACGCTGCAGGAAAAGCATGGCCTGGTCGGGGGCATTGAGGGCGATGGCCTGGCGCGCGAAAACCTCGGTCTGGTCCGGATCCCAGCTCAGGTCGGCCATGCGTTCGAGCTGGCGCAGCACGGCCAAGCGCGCCTGCACATAGGCCGGTGTTTCCGGTTTTTCGCGCCACAGCGCTTGCAGCAGGATGTCCAGTTGCAGGGCCTGAGCATCGTGCAGGTAGTAGCCGTCGGCATCGCGGTCGGCCAGCAGGGGGTGCAGGGTGCTGGCGGCGGCGTCGAGATTGCCTTCCACGGTCTGGCGGCGGACCAGGATCAGGCGCAGGCGGGCATTGTCCGGCTCGGCCTGCAGCCAGGCTTCCAGGTAGGCAATGGAAAGCGGATCGGAAAAGGCGGAGCTGTCCAGGTGGCGCTGCAGGCGCTGGCCGGGGAAGACGGCCAGCAGCACGCCCAGCACCAGCAGGCCGAAAAGAAGGATGCGCCCCGCCGGCATGAGCCGGCGCCGTTCAGGAACGGCAATGGAGTTCGAACGCCGATTCTGCATTCCGGTCCAGTCGATAAAGACGCAGGCCGTCTGCCGCCTGCACCGCCTTGATCTCGCGTCCTCCCGCAGTCAGCTGGCAGGCCGAGGCATTGCCCAGGGCGAATTCCAGCGGGACATGGCCCGCCAGCCCGAAGCGTAGTCCGCCCTGCTGCCGCGTAAAGGCCGTGAGGCGGGCATTGGCGCTGGCCAGATAGGGCAAGGGAGGCGGCTTTTTCGCCGGAGAAGACAGGTTGATATCGGCACTATCGCCGGTGATAGCCACATAAAGCCCTTCCGGCGCCGGCGCGATGCCGGCCAGGCCGGGACTGGCCGGCCAGTCGGGCTGCAGCTTGCCGGGCTCGGGAATACGCAGGTTGCGCAGCTCGCCCTGGCCACGTATGCGGAAGCCCTCGGGCGTGCGCGCCACCACCATGCCGCGGTAGTCCTGGACCTTGCGGATGTAGTCCGAGCCGAAGATGGGATGCAGGGACTGCTTCTCCGCCCAGGCATAGATGCGGTGCAGGGAGTTCAGGCCGGCGGTCTTGGTCACCAGATAGACGTGGTAGTACACGTCCACCGGCTTGAAGCGGTAGGGCCGGTCGGTGAGCTCATAGGTCTCCAGCACGCGGTCAAAGCCGTAAAAGGGGCCATGCCAGAGGTTGGTGTAGACGTTTTCGTTCTGATTCGGCGCAAATACCTGGTAGTTGCCATCCACATCAACGCCTAATCCCGAAATTTGCGTCCAGGAATTGAAGCTGCGGGTGATCAGGGTGTCGCCGCCATTCATGTTCAGCAGCCCGGCCTTGCGCGTCTCCGCCAGGGCGGCGGGCGTGGCGATGCAGTCCCCCGGCCAGAGCAGCACGCCCACGCGCTTGCCGGCCGGCAGCAGGCGGCGGTTGATGTAGTCGGCGGAGCCGCTGATCTCGCGCGGCGTGTTGAAGCGGTAGCCCTTGAGGGGCAGGTTGAATTCACCGTCGCGCGTGGCCTTGCCGGCCTCGGCCTGGCGCCAGATGAAGGCATGCGAATAGGTATGGCTGGCGGCTTCCACCCAGGGCAGGGCAAAGATGTCGCGGGCGATCTGCTCCAGGGCCGGCGACTGCTGCGGATACAGGCCCTCAGGGCCGATCTCGCCCTCGATCACCGACATGGTGGTGGGCAGGCGGTAGCGCTTGAGCACCTCGTCGCGCAGCACCTCGGCGGCATAGAGCTTCTGCGGGCGCTCGGCCAGGCTGACAAAGCCGTCGCCGTCAATATGCGAGAAGAAGAGGCGGCGGCCATTTTCCGTGGTCACGTCCGGCACCGGCACGCTGCCGTCGATGCGCAGGGCGGCGCGCAGGAAGAGCAGCGGATTGATATACCAGCGCTCGCCCTTGTCCTGCCCGGGCAGGGACTCCACGGTATAGGGAGCCAGCACATAGCCGCCCCAGGGTGTGATGGCGGCCGGATGGAAGTGCTGCTTCTTCTCGTCGCCCAGGGTCAGCAAGGGCTTGCCAGCACTGGCATTGCGCAGCTGCAGCGGATCCAGGTCGCCGCTGCGCGCCCGTATCGGCAGCTCGAAACCCATCATGGGATCGGCACTCTCGACCCGCAGGCCGCCCGTCCCCGGCGAATCACGATACTGCAGGCCCAGGGTGGTCAGCAGCGGACTGCGGGTACCGACCGCGAAGCTGCTGAACACCGCCAGCGGCACGCCGGCACCCACCTGGCGCTGCAGCCAGGCCGGCCAGGCCGTGCCGGTGAGGGCGGTGTCGCTGTTGATCCAGCTGACGATGCCGGCATAACGCCCCGCCAGCTCGAAATCCGGCGGCGGCGAGGTCAGCGGGCGGTAATCGATTTCCAGGCCCAGGTAGGACAGGGGCATGGCCAGGAAGCGCTGCGGGTCCGCCACATGCAGCACCGGCGCCTCGGCCGGGTTGTAGAGCAGCAGCACCTTGCGCGGCAGTACTTCCACGCCGCCCACGCCCAGGCTGTCCAGGGCACCGGTGGCCACCCAGGGGATGAAACCCAGATCACGGATTTTGGCGGCCGTATCGCGGGCAAGTTGCCGCTTTTCGGGGGCGACGTAATCAATCGCCAGTACCGGCAGGCCATAGTCCTGCCTGGCCTTGCGCAACTGCGCCAGCAGCCAGTCGCGGTCGGCCGCGCTGACCTCGCGGTAGCGGTTCTGGCCGGCGTCATAGCCCTGGTAGAGGGATTCAGCGGCCACCATCCAGGCCAGCTCATGCACCTCGGGCAGGATTTCAAAGCCGCGGTTGAAGATAAGCCGGGCGTCGGGCCAGCGCGCCTTGATGGCGCGTATCACCGCCACCAGTCCGGCCTGCTGGCGGGCACGCGCCTCGGGCGTGGTGGCGGCCAGCTGCCAGGAGTCCAGGGTGTCCAGGAAGAAGCCGCGATAGCCCTGCGCCCACAGCGGCGCCAGCACGCGATCCACGAAGAAGGCCGGCCAGCCCGGCGCGGCCTGGTCGATGACGCGCGAGCCCCAGGCCTGGTTGCTGGCCAGCAGCCACGACGCGGGGATGTCTTTGAAATAGGGTTTGCTGGGATGCGCCTCGCCGACGCTGGCGTAGGCAAACACGGCGCTGTCAGCGCGCTGGTGCGCAGCCGGATCCATGCCGGGATGGTCGGGATCGACCACCACCACATCAAAGGCGCGCAGCTCGTCCCAGGGCGGATTGACGCCGTAATAGAGCGCCACGGCGGGCTGGGCAGCCGCCTGCGCCAGCGGCGCCAGCAAGCATCCCACAAGCAACAAAAGTGACAGGCCTACTCCGGCGTTCTTCATTCCCTGGCGCCATCCACAAAGCATCATGCGTAAACACCGGCCATGGCCGGTGCGTGTGAATTGTAACGGGAGCGGACACCGGGGAGGACTGCCCGCGTCTTCCTATTTAGCCTGTCGAAAGATGCTTTTGTGCAGTGTTTTCAGCCGGTGGGATGTGCTTCGGTCTCGCGCCGTCGCCGCACCCGTGCCGGGCGCAGGTATTTGCCTATGCCCATGAACCACATCAGCAGCGCGTAGTCGCCGATGACGCGCACTTCCTGCGCCTGCATGGCGGCCATGAAGGCATTGGCATCGGCCCGCGACAGCAGGCGGAAGGCCACGTCGTTGTTGACGAAATGCAGGGTCAGGCTGGGTTCGGGATGCACCGAGTTGCGCGAGGCCACGCGGTTGTGGTGGATGTGGAAATAGCGATGGGCTGCCTCATCCGTGGAAATCTGGATGATGAAGTCGCGTCCGTGCAGCTTGGCAATGAACTCGGGGTGAGTTCGCGCGAGCAGCTCCATGCGTCGCGCCATGTACCAGAGGAGCATTCTGAACTTCATTCTTCTGTTCCGGTCAGAGCATGCCTCCCTTATACGGCCCGGCCCCGGCCCGGCACAAGGCCCGGGACTGCAGTTCCATACCCAGCACCTACACTTGGCTGACATTTCGTAGCGCAAAGGAAACAGGCACCCCCGGGCCCATAAGGACAATGCCGGGAGGAAGGTCCAAAGAGGACACGGAAACAGGAGTTGCCATGAATACGCTTTTACTCGTCCTGATGGCGGGCACCGCCCTGCTGATGCTGTTCAGCCCGCGCGCCGGCCTGGCCGCCACCGCCATCCTCGGCGTCACGCTGCTGACCCTGCTCCTGCGCCACAGCCCCTACTCGCCCTGGCTGTGGCTGCCCTGGCTGCTGTTGCTGACCTGGAGCCTGAAGCCGCTGCGCAAGCAGCTGGTCAGCCGCCCCATGCTGATGCTGGTGCGGCGCCTGCTGCCGCCGATTTCCGACACCGAACGCGATGCCATCGCCGCCGGCAGCACCTGGTGGGAAACCGATCTTTTCAGCGGCCATCCCGACTGGCAGAAACTGCTGGCCCTGCCGCAGCCGCAGCTCAGCGCGGAAGAGCAGGCCTTCCTCGATGGCCCCACGGAAGAGCTCTGCGAAATGCTGGACGACTGGGCCATCACCAACGAGCTGCGCGACCTGCCGCCGCGCGCCTGGGAATTCATACGCAGCCAGGGCTTCCTGGGCATGATCATTCCCAGGGAATTCGGCGGCCTGGGATTTTCCGCGCAGGCGCATTCGGCCGTGGTGGGAAAAATCGCTTCGCGCTCGGTGTCCGCCGCCGTCACCGTGATGGTGCCGAATTCGCTGGGCCCCGGTGAGTTGCTGCTGCATTACGGCAGCGAGGAACAGAAAAAACATTATCTGCCGCGCCTGGCCTCTGGCCAGGAAATCCCCTGCTTCGCCCTCACCGGCCCCGAGGCCGGCTCCGATGCCGGCGCCATTCCCGATCGCGGCGTGGTCTGCCGCGGCATTTACCAAGGCCAGGAAGTGCTGGGCGTCAGCCTGACCTGGGAAAAGCGCTATATCACGCTGGGACCGGTGGCCACCGTGCTGGGCCTGGCTTTCCGTCTTTATGATCCGGAACATCTGCTGGGCAGCGTGGAAGACATAGGCATCACGCTGGCGCTGATTCCCACCAATCATCCCGGTGTGCATATCGGCCGCCGCCACTTTCCCGGCAACCAGGCCTTCATGAACGGCCCCAACCACGGCAAGGATGTTTTCATTCCGCTGCAGTGGATCATAGGCGGCCGTGAATACGCGGGTCGTGGCTGGATGATGCTGATGAACTGCCTGGCGGCAGGCCGCGCGATTTCCCTGCCGGCGCTGGGCACCACTTCGGCAAAAACCGCGGCGCGCTACAGCGGCGAATACGCGCGTATCCGCAAACAGTTCAAACTGCCCATAGGCAAGCTGGAAGGCGTGGAGGAAGTGCTGGCGCGTATCGGCGGCCATGCCTACACATTGGAGGCGGCGCGGCGCATGACCTGTGTCGGTCTCGACCTCGGTGAAAAGCCGGCCGTGGTCTCCGGCATCATGAAATACCAGGCCACGGAGAAGATGCGCGTCACATTGAACGATGCCATGGACATCCACGGCGGCAAAGGCATCTGCGGCGGGCCGCGCAATTACCTGTCCTCGGCCTACCAGGCCATCCCCATAGGTATCACCGTGGAAGGCGCCAATATCCTGACGCGTACGCTGATCGTGTTCGGCCAGGGCGCCATGCGCTGCCATCCTTTCCTGCTGCGGGAAATCGAAGCGGCTGGTCTGGAGGATAAAGCCAAAGGACTGGAAGACTTCGATACCGCATTCACCGCGCATGTCAGCCATGTCATGGCCAATATGCTGCGCAGCCTGGGTTACGGGCTGACTTTCTCCTTGCTGGCACCAGCGCCATCGACACCGACCGCGCACTGGTATCGCAAGCTGTCACGACTCTCGGCGAATTTCGCGCTCACGGCGGATGCGGCGCTGGGCCTGCTGGGTGGCGAACTCAAACGTCGTGAAAAGCTGTCAGGACGTTTTGCCGACTGCCTTGCCGAACTTTATCTGGCCAGTGCCGTACTGAAGCGCTGGGAAGATGAAGGCCGGCCGGTGGAAGACCGCGCGCTGGTGGATTACAGCCTGGCGACCGCCACTTTCCAGATCGAGAAGCAGCTGGAAGGCATCCTGCGCAATTTCCCGTCCTCGATAGTCGGCTGGCTGCTGCGCCGTATCGTCTTCCCCTGGGGACGTCGCCTGCATGAACCGGCCGATGCCACCGGCCATGACGTGGCCTCGCTGATGCTGAAACCCTCAGCCAGCTTCGATCGCCTCAGCGCCGGCATTTTCGTGAGCCGCAATCGCGCCGATGCCACCGGTGCGCTGGAATATGCTTTCCAGATGGTGACGGACACCAAGGCCATAGAGGCCAAGCTGCGTGAGGCGCGCAAGGCGGGTTTGCTGAAGGGTGAGAATCCGCAGGACGGCGTGGCGGCGGGCATCATCAGTGCGGCGGAGGCACAGCTGCTGGAGGATACGGCCGCTGCCGTTCGCGTCGTTATCGATGTCGATGACTTCTCGAATGAGGAGCTGTCGGGAAAGGGCGTTGCGATTGTGCAGCAGAACCATGCCGCGTGATTACGCCAACAACTCTCTCTACCGTCATTCCCGCGCAGGCGGGAATCTCCAGAACGCACAGCGGGCCTCAAACAAAGCCCTGCTTGAATTTATGAGATTCCCGCCTGCGCGGGAATGACGGTGTAAGAAAAACAAAGCCCGCATTCGCGGGCTTTGTTTTTACTGAAACGAATCAGGCCAGTATCGGCGGCAGCTGCTTGGTCAGCTCCATCTTCACCGCGCCACTGCCAGCGGGAGCGCCAGTCAGTGCAAAGCCGAGCACCTGCCCTTCGGGGCTTTTGAAAACGGCCTTCACATCATTGCCTTCCGCTTCAATTTCCCAATTGCCCGGCGTGCCCGGAATCACCGGCGCCACCACCACCGGGCAGACCGGCGTCTTGATCTGCACGGGCATGGCCGGGTACTGCACCTGCGTAGGCTCGCCCGCCAGGGTCTTGGCCAGGGCGCGCGCGGCGGCCATCAGCGGCAGCACATACAGCAGCACCTTGCCGTCGACTTCGGCGGCATCGCCCAGGGCGTAGATATTGGCATCGCTGCTGCGCAGGAAACGGTCGACGGCAATGCCGCGTTCGACTTTCAGGCCGGCATTCAGCGCCAGCTGCGTGCGCGGACGCAGGCCGATGGCGGACAGCACCAGGTCGCCGCTGATGCGCTCGCCATTGCTGAGCTCGACGGCCACGCCTTCACCGTCTTCCCACACGCCCTTCACGCTGTGGCCGAAATGGAATTTCACGCCCAGCGAGGACAGGCCGTTGGCCACGGCTTCGGAAGCGCGCTCCGGCAGCAGGGCCGGCAGCACGCGGCCGACAGGCTCCACCACTTCCACCTGGAAGCCGCCATTGGAAAGATCGTTGGCGAATTCGCAGCCGATAAGGCCGCCACCGATGATGACCACTTTCTTCTTGCCGGCCACCACTTCACGGAAACGCGCATAGTCCTGCAGGTCGTTGACGGCATACACACGCTCTATGCCGTCGCCACCCAGGGCCGGGCGGAAGACATCGGCGCCCAGCGCCAGCACCAGGTCACCGTATTCAATGATCTCGCCTTCGACCTGTATGGTCTTGGCGACGCGGTCTATGGCGTTGACGCTGACGCCGGTGCGGATGTCGGCCTTGAGCTGTTCGCGCATCTGCTCCAGCGAGTTCATGGCCAGCTCGTCCGCCGTCTTGTTCTTGGTGAAACCGGTGGACAGCATGGGCTTGGAATAATTGCGGCCGTCGTCACGGCTGATGAGGATGAGCGGACGCTCCGCATCCAGTTTGCGGAATTCCTTGGCCAGGTTGTAACCCGCCAGGCCGGTGCCGACGATGACAAGCGCTTGCATGCGATTTTCTCCGGTTCACCGCGGAACGCGCCGCAGTGTTGACTACTAAAGGCTGACTGCTGGAAAACTAACTGCTACCTGCTAAAGCAACAGGCCTGCTTGCGCAGGCCTGTGCTGTGTAGCGGAAAACCGGACAACGGTTGTCGTCAGATTTCCACCACCTCGAAATCTTCCTTGCCCACGCCGCAATCCGGGCACACCCAGTCAGCGGGAATGTCATCCCACTTGGTGCCGGCCGGAATGCCATCCCAGGGCATGCCCACGGCTTCGTCATAGATGAAACCGCATACCACGCACTGCCACTTCTTCATGTCTACCTCTTCTGCGCAGCCAGCGGCTGCCCCTGTGTACTGGAAGCCGTCCCCGGCCTGCGAGCCTGCCCCGCCATGGCGTGGACCGGCCCTGCTCCGGAACCTGTGACTCCCGGGCCGCGCGAGTCTGCCAAAAGCGGGGGCGGGTTTCCAGTTGTCAGACACCGGCGTCGCCCAGGCGCGACGCCGGCGGCGGGAGCTTGCTTGCCTTCATCCGGCCCCGCCTTCATGCTCGCCGCAAGCTCCCGCCACCCACCCTTGCCGCTTCATGTCCGTCTGGAATCCTCCCCGCCGCTGGCTGCTGCCGGCCCGCCACTGGCAAATGCAGCCCACCCGGGCCGAGCGCGACTGGCTGCTGGAACCGGGCTCGCTGACCGTGCGCCTGGTGCAGCGTGCCGGTGGGGATTTCCGCGTGCAGTTGCTGGCCCAGTACTGGGGCCGTCCCGCGCCCGAGGAAGCCCGCCGCCTGCGCCTGCATCCCGGCCGTTTCGCCCTCATCCGCGAAGTCGCCCTCATAGGCCGGGGCCAGCCCTGGGTGCGGGCGCGCAGCGTGCTGCCGGCCAGTTCGCTGGTGGGCGCCGGGCGCCGCCTGCGCAAGCTGGGCAACCGTTCCCTGGGCGGCCTGCTCTTCCGCGATCCCACCCTGCGCCGCGGCCCCATAGAAATCAGCCGCCTGCAGCAGCCGGAAGGCCGCGTCTGCGCGCGCCGCTCCCATCTCGTCTACCACGGCCGGCCCCTGCTGGTGGCCGAGTGCTTCCTGCCGGCCCTCTTCGATCACTGAGGATCGCGCCCAAGCGCCGTTCCCGGCAGACGACCGCCATTGCCTGAATCAGGTGTTCCAAAGACATTGACCGGCATCCCTGCACATGGACGTCCTCCGATGGCAATCCCGGAACATGAACTGCGCCTGATCGGCGACATCTACGACGCGGCGCTGGACACCACGCTGTGGCCGCGCGTCATGACTTCACTGGCCGATCTCGTGGGTGCGCGCACCTCGGTCATCACCGCCCTGGACACGCTGAATCCCGCCTACAACCTCATGCTGCCGCATGAAAGGCTGGCGCCGGAATCCATGACGGAATACCGCGAACAGGGCTGGGATGTGCTGGACATGCAGGTCACCGGTGCCGCCCTGCTGCAGAGCGGCGTGGGTGTGGCCACGTCTTCGCATGCGGCCTACGGTTCCGTGGAAGCCTGGAAGGCGCGCATCGGGGGCTATTACGACTACCTGGAAAAATGGGGGCTCGCCGCCCAGGCCGGCGCGCTGCTGGACCACGGCGATTTCCGCTGGTCCGTGCTGGGCATACATCGTCCGTCCGCGCAGGGCGTGTTCAGCGACGACAGCATTGCCGTGCTCAACCGGCTGACGCCGCACCTGCGCCGGGCGCTGCAGATCCACCGCCAGCTCAGCTACCTGCAACGCCGCAATGCCGCGCTCTACGCCATGCTGGAAAAACTGGCGGCGGCGGTGATCCTGCTGGATGTGAACGGCCGCGTCACCTTCGCCAACAGCCGCGCGGAAAAAGTCCTGGGGCAGCAACAGCTGCTGCAGATCAGCCGCAGCGAGGGCCTGCATACCCGCCATGCCCAACAGAATGATCGCCTGCAGGCGCTGCTGCGCGGCTGCATCGCCACCGGCCGCCGTGACGCCGAAGGCAATGCCGGCGGCGTCATCGGCCTGGGCAGCAGCGCGGCGGGTGACTTGCTGTTGATGACCGTCACGCCCTTGTCCGCGCTGGAGTCCTGGGATGAATTGCGCAGCGATGATGTCGCCGCGGCTGTCTTCCTCAGCCAGCCACAGGAAGCGCACCGGCTCGCCCTGTCGCTGCTGCAGGAAAATTACGGACTGACGCAGCGTGAGGCGGAAATATGCGAAGCCTTCGTCAACAACCCCGTGCTGGAAGCGCTGGCGCCACAAGTGGGCCTGACCCTGGCTTCATTGCGCAGCCTGTTCAAGGCCGTGTATGAAAAGACGGGCATGCATTCGCAGGCGGAGCTGATGCGCCTGCTCATGGGACTGCGGGTGAACTTCGAACATATACGCTGAAAGGAAACCGCTTTATTTCTGCGCGGCCTCCATGGCCTCCAGCATGCGTTTCAGCGCCTCGCCTTCCTGGCTGTAGGAATTTTTCAGCGCATCCTGGGCCTGCTCCATTTCTTCCGCATGCGCCTGCGTTTTCTGGCTGGAGGCCTGCAGCAGGCTGTTCTGCAATTCCATGATGGCCTGGCTGCGTTCTTCGCGG
>DASUXS010000306.1:0-3407 GCA_036377855.1 Moraxellaceae bacterium | reverse complement strand
CGGTTCACGTTCGAGGCCACCAGCACATCCATGTCTATCAGCGTGAGCCGGCCTATGCCGCTGCGCGCCAGCGCCTCTATGGCCCAGGAGCCGACACCGCCGGCGCCGGCCACCACCACATGGGCACGCTGGAAAAAGGCGAAGGCGGCATCGCCATAAAGGCGGGCTATGCCGGCAAAACGGCGTTCGTATTCGTCGTCAGGGGTGGAGGCGGGAGCGGATGCGGGCATGATGGACTGGGGCAGGGCGGACCGGCCGCGATTATAGCCTGACCCCTCCGGCCTGTCCGGCCCTTGAACCCGCTCACACGATGCTGCATGTAGCGGCCCGGGAGGCCCTGCTATAGTCGGTGCATCCCTTGTTTGCCGGTTGTTCCCATGTCGCCTGATGCCACCGCCGCCATGATCACCACCCCCGCCGTGGGCAGTGTGGTCTCCTTCATCCAGCTGGCCGTGGCGCCGGTCTTCCTGCTCACCGGCGTGGGCGCCATGCTGGGTGTGCTCACCAGCCGGCTGGCGCGCATCATCGACCGTGCCCGCGGCCTGGAAAACCGTTACGAGCACAGTGAGAGCAGCAACGAGAAGGCGCGGCTGCATGTCGACCTGCGCCGTCTCTCCAAACGGGCGCGGCTGGTGAGCCTGGCCATCAGCTCCTGCACCTTCTGCTCGCTGTTTGTCTCCCTCATCATCATGACGCTGTTCGTGGAAGCGCTGATGGATATCTATCTGCGCGGCCTGGTGCCGGTGCTCTTCATTGTGGCCATGATGGCCTTCATCACCGGCCTCATCCTCTTCCTGCGCGAAATCTACCTGGCGACGGCGGCGCTGCGCATAGGCCCGCCGGATGACGAGGCCGCCTGACATGCGCCGCGGCCTGGGCTTCCTGCTGACCGGCGTGCTGGCCCTGCTGGCGGCGGGACGCGTGGCCGCCGCGGACTGGCAGGTGGCTCAGCATGAAAACGGCCTCACCATCTACACGCGCAGCGTGGAAGGACAGGACCTCAAGGATTTCCGCGGCATCGTGCGCGTGAAGGCGCCGCTGCAGCGCGTGCTGCAGGCGCTGGTGGACGTGGAAGCCATGCCCTCCTGGTTCTTCAACATGACGGAAGCGCGCCTGCTGGACAGCAACGGCCCCGCACAAAGCCATATCTATTTCGTGATCAAGGGCATGTGGCCGGTGAGCGATCGCGACGGCGTGCTGCGCCTGCAGATACGCCAGGATGAAAGGACGCTGGCGGTGACGCTGGATGGCCGGGCCGCACCGGAACACTATCCTCCCATGCGCACCCGGGTGCGCATTCCGCGCCTGCAGGCCGGTTGGACGGTGACGCCCGTTGCCCCCGACGAGACAGAGATACGCCTCGACGGCCAGGCCGACCCCGGCGGCAGCATTCCGGTGTGGATGGCAAACATGGTGGTGGTGGAGCTGCCGGAAGTGACACTGAAAAACCTGCGCCAGCAGCTCGAAGATCCCACCGCCCCCGTACGCGATCCGGCTACGGATCCGCGTATCAACAAACTGCTCAAAGGCATTAAATACCCGGAGTGAACGATGCTGAAAAAGGTGTTGGCCCGCCTGCTTTTCCTGCCGGCCCTGTTGCTGCTGTCCGGCCAGCCGGCCGCTGCCGATACGGGATTTGATTACTACACCTTCGCCCTCAGCCTGACGCCGGCCTTCTGCGACCAGAATCCGAAATGGCGCGACAGCCTGCAATGCCGCGACCGCCTGCCGGTCTCCGTGCACGGCCTGTGGCCGGAGCGCCTGCAGGGCCGTGCCCCCGAGTCCTGCCGCGGTGGTGAGCTGCAGCTGTCGGCCGACCTGCAGAAGCGCCTGCGCGGCGTGATGCCGGATGCCGGCCTGCGCCAGCATGAGTGGAAAAAGCATGGCCGTTGCAGCGGCCTGGAGGCGGAAGCCTATTTCGCCACCATAGAGCGCGAGTTCATGGAGCTGAAATGGCCGCCGCTGCTGCAGCCGGTGGGGCGTGATGCCCTGCTGGATCGGGACAATGTGCTGCGTGAAATCCGCAAGCTGAATCCTTCGCTGCCGGAGCGCGGTGTCGTGCTGCGCTGCGAGAAGAAAGGTCGGCCGCCGCTGCTGACGGAGATACGTGTCTGCCTGTCAGCGCAGGGCAAGCCGGTGGATTGCGCCGCCAACTTCAAACCCAATTGTCCGGTGGCCATCAAGGTGAGGGCACGCTGAGCGCTGGCCGCAAGATGGAGGAGCCTGTGATGGAAAACATGGCGCTATGGGACAGGATGGAAGTCTGGCAGGGCGACATCACCACGCTGGCCGTGGATGCCATCGTCAATGCCGCCAATACCTCGCTGCTGGGCGGTGGGGGCGTCGATGGCGCCATACACCGTGCCGCCGGCCCGGAGTTGCTGGCGGAATGCCGCATGCTGCGCGGCTGTCACACTGGTGCCGCCAAACTCACCCAGGGTTATCGCCTGCCGGCACGCTATGTCATACACACCGTGGGACCGGTCTGGCATGGCGGCGGGCAGAAGGAAGCGCATCTGCTGCAAAGCTGCTATCGCCAGTGTTTCGCGCTGGCGCATGAACACGATGTGGTCAGCATCGCCTTTCCCGCCATCAGCTGCGGGGTCTACCGCTATCCGCCGGAGGAAGCCTGCGCCATTGCTGTGACGGAATCCTTCCAGGCGCTGCAGCACTATCCGGAAATCGGCCAGGTCATCTTCGCCTGCTTTTCTGAGGACATGGCCGCGCTTTATCGCGCCACGCTGGGGCGTATGCGGCCTTCAGTCTGATTGCGTCTACAAGCGCCGCGACAGCCAGATGGCAATGAAGGTGGCGGATGAAACCACCGCCCAGATCAGCCGGTTGGCTCCCTCTGCTGCACCGCCTTCCGCCAGGGCATGGGAAAGATGGGACTTTTCATCCTGCTCGATGGCAAGAACCGCCTGCAATGCTGCTTGGTCATGCTGTTGCAGGAACGCGATCTGTTCCTGCAGATGTTTGTAGACCGTGCTTTCCACGGCAGCGGTGCAGGACCAGATGGCTTTGGGGCCCAACAGAGCAGTGAGCACGCCCAGTACCAGCCCCCCGATATTCCACAGCGGTAGTGCATGGCAGCTGCGGGCATTTCTTCTTGTCAGCTCTGCCGTGAAGGTGGCGAAGTGGGATTGCTCATGCGAGAGCATTTCCTGCAGGGCAGGGACACAGGCCGGCCATAAAAACCGCGACAGGGCGATTTGTGCCTTATAGATGCTGATGGCGCCTCTTTCCCCGGCGTGATCCACACGCAGGATGCGTTCTACTTCAAGCGCTACTGTCATTGATCGCTATCCATTCCAGCATGTACTGCGCTCCGCACAACAACAGATGCAGGACGCTGAGCTTCAGCCCGCCCGGAAAATCGCCGTATCCCGTGACTTCAAAAACAAGCG
>DASUXS010000305.1:0-7440 GCA_036377855.1 Moraxellaceae bacterium | reverse complement strand
TCCTGCCAAAGATGAGCCCGCTCAATCCGGAGTACCTGACAAAAAAGCAAAGCGTCTTCCAGAAGATCGCCGCGTTCGTCGAAAAATTTAAAGGGGTAGGTGGGCATGTTTAGCCGGCCAGATCGGGAAATGACATGAGCGCTAATCCCAACAGCACCGGCCGCATCATCATCGCCAGCCTGGTCGGCACCTCCATCGAGTTCTACGACTTCTACATCTTTGCCACGGCCGCCGCCCTGGTGCTGGGCCCGTTGTTTTTTCCCGGCGAATCGGAAAGCGCACAGCTGCTCAGCGCTTTTGCCAGCTTCAGCATCGCCTTTATTGCGCGGCCGCTGGGTTCGGCACTGTTCGGGCATTTCGGCGATCGCATAGGGCGCAAGTCCACGCTGGTGGCGTCGCTGCTCATCATGGGCTTGTCGACCACATTGATTGGTCTGCTGCCCACCCATGCCGAGATCGGCATCTGGGCGCCGCTGATCCTTTGCCTGCTGCGCTTCGGCCAGGGCATAGGCCTGGGCGGGGAGTGGGGCGGGGCGGCTTTGCTGGCCACGGAAAATGCACCGGCCGGAAAGCGCGCCTGGTTCGGCATGTTCCCGCAGCTGGGGGCGCCCATAGGCTTCATCTTCGCCAATGGCCTCTTTCTGCTTCTGGCTGTGACGCTGAGTGATGCGGAATTCCGCAGCTGGGGCTGGCGCATTCCCTTCCTGCTCAGTGCGGTGATGCTGGCGCTGGGACTGTATGTACGCCTGGCCCTGGTGGAATCGCCGGTGTTCCAGGCGGCGATGGCGCGTGAGGAAAAAGTGAAAGTGCCACTGCTCACGCTGTTGCGTGAGCATGGCCGCCATACCCTGCTGGGCACTTTCTCCATGGTGGTGTGCTATGCGCTGTTCTATATCGCCACGGTGTTTTCGCTGAGCTATGGCACCAAGACCCTGGGTTTCAGCCGCCAGGAATTCCTCAGCCTGGAACTGGTGGCCATCGTTTTCATGGCTCTGGGCATCCTGGCCTCGGCGGCGCTGGCGGACCGTTTCGGGCGGCGACCGGTGATGATGGCGGGCATGGCCGCCGCCGCAGTGTCCGGTTTCCTGATGCAGCCCTTTTTCGCCGGAGGAGATGCGGTGGCCATCACCACTTTCCTGGCGCTGGAGCTTTTCCTGATGGGCATCACCTTTGGACCCATGGGTGCCTTCCTGCCCGAGCTCTTCCCGACGGCAGTGCGCTACACGGGGGCGTCGGTGGCCTACAACATCGGCGGGATCGTAGGGGCGTCTTTCGCCCCGGCACTGGCGCAGCTGCTCGTGCAAAAAGGTGGACTGGCCTGGGTGGGCGGCTATGTCACGGTGGCGGCGCTGCTCAGCCTGTTCGCGGTCTGGCGTCTCAAGGAAACCCGGGACAACGATCTCGATACGGTTTCGTAACCTATTCGTAGGAGCGGCTTTAGCCGCGAACCGACCAGGCATCGCAAAGCAGGTTCGCGGCTAAAGCCGCTCCTACGGGAGATAGGGTACTGTGGCCTACCAACGCATCATGGGTATGGGTTGCCAGGGCTTAGTGAGCATTTGCTTACCACCCAGCTCCAGCAGTCTTTTGTGGAAGCCGGCATCCGGGTGTTCGCGCAGGATGGCCCGGTAGGCCTCGCGGGGCAGGCCGAAGTTCAGCAGGCCCAGGGCCACATCCATCCAGTCCGCGCGCCGGAAGACCTCCACGGCGTCGCTGGCCGGTCCGGCCGACCGTATCTTGTGATGGTTTTCGATCAGGGCCTCGACCAGCCCGGCCTTGTCGCCCAGACCATTCGCCTGCAGCCATTCCGTTGCCCGCTTTCGCGAGGGCGGCAGGTAGTCGAAAGTGCCGTCGCTCCAGATGCCCAGGTCGTGGAAAACCGCGGCCACGCGAAAAGCCGTCAGCTCGCTTTCAACTAGTGGCTGGTTGATTTTTGTACAGATCGCCAGCAGCCGTTCCACATGATTGCGATAGGGCCTGGCATCGCGGCCCAGCGCCGGCAGCCAGGGGGCAAAAAGCTCATCAAGACTGGGGGCAGGCTGTTGCATGGCGGGCTCGTCTCGTCTGGTCAGAAAATGAACACGGCGCTTCTCTTTGCCGGGTGAGCCCTTATACTACGTTCCCCCTTTTTCTTGACCCCCGTCGCCTGCCACCATGCGCTATCCCAAGACCTATGACGTGATCGTGATCGGCGGCGGCCATGCCGGCACCGAAGCCGCGCTCGCGGCGGCACGCATGGGCTGCGCCACCTTGTTGCTGACGCACAATGTGGAAACGCTGGGACAGATGAGTTGCAACCCCGCCATCGGCGGTATCGGCAAGTCACACCTGGTCAAGGAAATCGATGCCCTCGGTGGTGCCATGGCCCTGGCCACGGACCGTGGCGGCATCCAGTTCCGCATCCTCAATTCCAGCAAGGGCCCGGCCGTGCGCGCCACGCGTGCCCAGGCCGACCGCGTGCTTTACAAGGCCGCCGTGCGCGCCATGCTGGAAAACCAGCCCAACCTCGACATCTTCCAGCAGGCCGCTGACGACCTCATCGTGGAAGGCGAGACCGTGAAGGGCGTGGTCACGCAGACCGGCATACGTTTCGACGCCAAGACCGTGGTGCTCACCACCGGCACTTTCCTTGGCGGCACCATCCACATCGGCCTGGAAAACCATCGCGGTGGCCGCGCTGGTGATCCGCCCTCCATCGCCCTGGCCCAGCGCCTGCGCGAACTGCCGCTGCGTGTCGGCCGCCTCAAGACCGGCACACCGCCGCGTATCGATGCCAAGAGCGTGGACTTCAGCCTGATGCAGGAGCAGCCCGGCGATACGCCGCTGCCGGTGATGTCCTATATGGGCCGTCGCGACATGCATCCGCAGCAGGTCAGCTGCTGGATCACCAGCACCAATACGCAGACGCACGACATCATCCGCGGCGGCCTGGACCGTTCGCCCATGTATACCGGCATCATCGAAGGCGTGGGTCCGCGCTACTGTCCTTCCATCGAGGACAAGATCCACCGCTTCGCGGACAAGGATGCGCACCAGATTTTCATAGAGCCCGAAGGCCTCACCACCCACGAGCTCTATCCCAACGGCATTTCCACCTCGCTGCCCTTCGATGTGCAGCTGGCGCTGGTCCGTTCCATACGTGGCATGGAAAACGCGCATATCACGCGTCCGGGCTATGCCATCGAATACGACTTCTTCGATCCGCGCGACCTGAAACACACGCTGGAAACCAAGGTCATCGCCAACCTCTTTTTCGCCGGCCAGATCAATGGCACCACCGGCTATGAAGAAGCCGGCGCGCAGGGCCTGCTGGCGGGTTTGAATGCCGGCCTGCGTGCCCAGGAAAAAGAAGGCTGGTATCCCACCCGTGACGAAGCCTATCTGGGCGTGCTGGTGGACGACCTCATCACCCTGGGCACCAAAGAGCCCTACCGCATGTTCACCTCGCGCGCCGAATACCGCCTGCTGCTGCGCGAAGACAATGCCGACCAGCGCCTGACGGCCAAGGGCCGCGAGCTGGGCCTGGTCGATGACGCACGCTGGGCTGTCTTCAATGAAAAGATGGAGGCCATCGAGCGCGAGACGCAGCGGCTGCGTTCAACCTGGGTGCATCCGGGCAGCGCACTCGCCGAACAGTTCACCGGCAGCACCGGCCAGGACCTGGCCCGCGAATTTTCCCTGATGGACCTGCTCAAGCGGCCCCAGGTCAGCTATACGCAGATCCAGGCCCTGGGCGGCAGCGATGTCGTCGAGGCGGTGGGCGAGCAGATTGAAATCAATGCGCGCTATGCGGGCTATATTGATCGCCAGGCCGAGGAAATCGACCGCCTGCGCCGGCATGAACAAACCCGACTGCCGGCGGACTTCGATTACGACGCTGTGAAGGGCCTCTCAAACGAAGTGCGCGCCAAGCTCAAGAATGGCCGTCCGGAAACGCTGGCCCAGGCCGGCCGCATTCCGGGCGTGACGCCGGCTGCGGTGTCGCTGCTCATGGTGTGGATCAAGAAGAACGGCCTGCGCAGCAGCCTGGCGGAAAAGATCGCCTGATGTCCAAGCCTGTTGTGGAAGCCGTACTGGCAGAAAAGCTGCATGAAGGTATTCGCCGTCTGGGCCTGGTGTTGCCCGAGGGCAGCGAAGCGCGCCTGTTGGCCTATCTGTTGCTGCTGCACAAGTGGAATGCGGCTTATAACCTTACGGCCGTGCGTGATCCAGAGCAGATGGTGGTGAAGCACCTGCTCGACAGCCTGAGTATCCTGCCGCATGTGCAGGGTGGCCGGCTGATCGATGTCGGCACCGGTGCCGGCCTGCCGGGCCTGGTGCTGGCGCTGGTCAAGCCGGAGCTGCAGGTGACGCTGCTGGACAGCAATGGCAAGAAAGTGCGCTTCCTGCGCCAGGCCATTGCCGACCTGAAAGTGGCCAATGCGGTGGCGGTGCAAAGCCGTGTCGAAGAATTCGCGGAACGTTTTGATGTCGTGACCAGCCGGGCCTTTGCCACGCTGGCCGACATGGTGGAAGGCAGCGCGCAGCTGCTGCTGGAAGGCGGTGAATTCCTGGCCATGAAGGGCGTACGCCCCGATGCGGAAATCGCTGGATTGCCCGCGGGCATTGTCGTCCGCGACATCCTGCCGCTGCAGGTGCCTTTCCTGGGTGAAGAGCGGCATGTTGTGCGTCTTACCCAAGAGCACGCCTGACCAATAATTGATACCGACCGGCGCGGATGCGCCGGCGCAGATTGCGGAGAGAACATGGACAAGATTCTGGCGGTAGCCAACCAGAAGGGCGGCGTGGGCAAGACCACCACCAGCGTCAATCTTGCCGCATCGCTGGCGGCCACCAAGCGCCGCGTCCTGCTCATCGATCTCGATCCGCAGGGCAATGCCACCATGGGCTCGGGCGCCGACAAGCATGAAATGGCCAATGGCGTGTATGAGGTGCTGACGCGCCAGTGCACCATCGACCAGGCCATCGTCACCGGCCTCGAAGCCGGCTACCACCTCATCGGCGCCAACGGCGACCTGGTGGCGGCGGAGGTCGAGCTGATGAACACCATAGGCCGCGAGCTGCGCCTCAAGCAGGCGCTGGCTCCGGTGCTGGACCGCTACGACTTCATCATCATCGACTGCGCCCCGTCGCTGAACATGCTCACCGTCAACGGCCTGGTGGCCGCCGACGGCGTCATCATTCCCATGCAGTGTGAATATTTCGCACTCGAAGGCCTGGCCGCGCTCATGGACACGATTGACCAGGTGAAGCAGACGGTGAATCCCGGCCTGCGCGTCACCGGCATCCTGCGCACCATGTTTGACCCGCGCAACACGCTGGCCATGGATGTGTCCGCGGAACTGGAAACACATTTCCCGGACCGCCTTTTCGACACCATCATTCCGCGCAATGTGCGCCTGGCCGAAGCGCCGGCGCATGGCATGCCGGTGCTCATGTATGACAAGGCCTCGCGTGGCGCCATGTCCTACCTGACCCTGGCGGCGGAACTGCTGCGCCGACAGGACAGCCCGCACGAGGCGACCGCCGAAGCCTGATTGTTTTTTTGACGCAGGGAGGCGTCATCCGGGGTTCCTTCCTCCTTTGTTTTGCTTTTCATCCCTTATGAAAAGCTTTCACTTTTTTTGACTGGATTTTTGCGCTGTATTGCAGCGCCTGAGGTTGCATCATGACGACGACTACCAAAAAACGCGGACTCGGCGGCGGACGCGGGCTTGATGCCCTGCTCTCCGGCGTGAAGCAGGTCAAGGAAACCGTGGCGGCGGTGGAAGAGGGCAAAGTGCCCGTGGACGGCCAGCTGCGCAACCTGCCTGTCGAGTTCCTGCAGCGGGGTCGTTACCAGCCGCGTCGCGACATGGATCCGGCCGCACTGCAGGAGCTGGCGGACTCCATCAAGACCCAGGGCGTGATGCAGCCCATAGTCGTGCGCCCCATAGGCGACAACAAATACGAAATCATCGCCGGTGAACGCCGCTGGCGCGCCACGCAGCTGGCCGGCATCGACACCATTCCCGCCATCGTGCGTGAAATCCTGGATGAAACCGCCATCGCCATGGCGCTGATCGAAAACATCCAGCGTGAAAACCTCAATCCCATGGAAGAAGCGATTGCCCTGCAGCGCTTCTCCGATGAATTCCAGTTCACCCACCAGCAGATTGCCGATGCCGTCGGCAAGTCGCGCGCCACCGTCACCAACCTGCTGCGCCTGATGTCGCTGAACGGCGAAGCCAAGACGCTGCTGGAACACGGCGATCTGGAAATGGGCCACGCCAAGGCGCTGCTGGGCCTGCCCGATCTCATGCAGGGCAAAGCCGCGAAGGCGGTGGTGGCCAAGGGCCTGTCCGTGCGCCAGACCGAAGCCATGGTGCGTACGCTGCTGGCGCAGAAAGACCAGCCCGCCGAAGCCGACAAGACCCTGGACCCGAATGTGCGCAAGCTGCAGGACAGCATCGCGGAAAAGGTCGGTGCGCCGGTACAAATCGAATACAACGCCAAAGGCAAAGGCCGTCTCGTCATCAGCTATAACTCGCTGGATGAACTCGACGGCATTCTCGCCCACATCAAATAAAGCACAGGGAGTGCGTCGCATGCGTGGCTGGCTGGCTGCTGCGCTTCTGGTGCTGGGCACGCAAGCGGTCGCCGCGGCTGACTGGCAGTTGGCTCGCCATGACCGCGAGCGCGATATCCGCATCTATCTGCGCGATACCCCCGGGTCCTCCTACCAGAATTTCTACGCCGTCACGCGCGTGAAGACGCGGCTGTCCAGCGTGGTGGCCGTGCTCTCCGACGTGCCCGCCATGCCCGAATGGATTGCGCGCGTGAAGTCGGCCCGCCTGCTGCGCCGTGAAGCCGATCGCGACATCTGGGTGCAGAGCATCTACAAGCTGCCCTATCCCTTTCTTGAGCGTGAAGCCGTATTGCATTCCAGCCTGCGCCAGGAAAAGAGCGGCACCGTGGAAGTGGTGACCAAGGCGGAAAAGGGCTTCATCACCGATAATCCCAAAAAGCGCGTGCGCCTGCTCAATATGCAGAGCACCTGGCGGCTCACGCCGGAAAAAGACGGCATGGTGAAAATCGAGATGTGGGGGCAGGGCGATCCCGGCGGCTATGTGCCCCCGGTGCTGTTCAACTACAACCTGCCTGACGAGCCCGCGCAAACCCTCAAGCATCTGCGCCAGATGCTGACGCGCGAAAAATACCAGAACAAGACCCTGGGCTATATCCGCGAGCCCTGAGCTTTACGGTCAGCCGTTCCAAGCGGGTGGCCGACCCTCCTCGCTCCCGCCGCTAGCAGACTTCCTGTCTTTTTCCTCCCCGCAATTCCTGTCCCGCCAGACCGGGCTCAAGGATTCTGCATAAGCGTGCTGCTTAACATAAGCAGCCTGCCTCAGCAGCACGGCAGGTCCACCTACACTCAATCATGTAACCGTGTCATCCCGT
>DASUXS010000304.1:0-5030 GCA_036377855.1 Moraxellaceae bacterium | reverse complement strand
GAGCTGGGCGCCATCCTGCGCAATGTGTTGAAACCCGGTGACGTGCTGCTGACGCAGGGCGCCGGCAATGTGGGTGTGATTGCGCAGGAGCTGGCGCAACACGGTTTGTATCTGCAATCGAATTGAAAAGAGTGGTTGGCTGAGATGAACAAGATCATTGATGTGCGCAAGTTCGGACGGGTGGCAGTGCTGCTGGGCGGCACCGCGGCCGAGCGTTCGATCTCGCTCATCAGCGGCAATGCCGTCCTGGACGCACTGCAGAAGGCCGGTGTGAACGCCGTGGGCTTTGATCCGGCCGAGCGTCCGATCGCGGAAATCTCGCAGTTCGACCGCGCCTTCATCGTGCTGCATGGCCGTGGCGGTGAAGACGGCACCATGCAGGGCCTGCTCGAGCTGCTGAAGATTCCCTACACCGGCAGCGGTGTGCTGGCGTCGGCCCTGGGCATGGACAAGGAAAAGACCAAGCAGGTGTGGCTGAGCGCCGGCCTGCCCACGCCGCAGTACCGCAAGCTCACGGCCGGCATGGATTTCGATGCCGTGGCGCGTGATCTCGGCCTGCCGCTGATGATCAAGCCCTCGCATGAAGGCTCCAGCATCGGCATGTGCAAGGTGGTGAAGGCGGACGAGCTGCCGGCCGGTTATGCCAATGCCGCCGCCTACGACAGCGAAGTGATTGCCGAAACCTGGATCGCGGGCAGCCAGGAATACACGGTGGTGATCCTGGACGGCCAGGCGCTGCCGGTGATCCGCATGAAGACGGATCGCGATTTCTACGATTTCGAAGCCAAGTACCAGGCGCATGACACGCAGTACCTCTGCCCCTGCGGCCTCGATGACGCCAAGGAAAAAGAATTGCAGGCACTGGCGCTGCGCGCCTTTGACGCTGTCGGTGCCAGCGGCTGGGGCCGTGTCGACGCCATGATGGATGAGCAGGGCAGGTTCTGGCTGCTGGAAGTGAACACGGTGCCGGGCATGACCGACCACTCGCTGGTGCCCATGGCGGCACGCGCGGCCGGCCTGTCCTTCACCGACCTGGTGTTGCAGATCCTGGCGCAGACGCTGGAGGAGAAGCACTGATGCTGCAGGCCACGCGTCGCACTGTTGCGGAAGTTGCCGAGCTGCCCGGCCTGCGCTGGGGTGGCAGCCCGGTGGCTGTCGCTTCGCGCGTGCTGCTGGTGCTGGCCGCGGTGCTGCTGGTGGTGGGCGTGGTGCGTACGGTGCAGCTGCTGAAGGCACGCACTCCCGTCACCCTGGTGCAGGTGGAGGGCGAGCTGCGCCATGCCGACCGCCGCGCCATTGCCGAGCGTATCGCGCCGCTGGTGAAGGGGGATTATTTCTCGCTGGACCTGGCCGCCATACGCGATGCCGCGGCGCAGGCACCCTGGGTGGATGAAGTGCTGGTGAGCCGGCGCTGGCCCGATGGCGTGCGCATCGAAGTGCGCGAGAAGCAGCCGGTGGCGCTGTGGGGCGCCGGTGGCCTCATCAGCTCGCGTGGCGATCTTTTTGTTCCCACCGAGGCACGCGCTGCCACGGTGGATGCCGGTGACCTGCCCATCCTGTTCGGGCCGGCCAGCAAGACGGTGTATGTGATGGAACAGTACCGCGCCATGAACAGCATCCTGCGCGGACTGGGCATGCGTATTGTGGAATTGCAGCTCACGGATCGCATGAGCTGGTTCCTGCGCATGGACAACGGCATTCAGCTGGTGGTCGATCAGGTGGACACCATTGAGAAGATGCAACGGTTCGCCTATCTGTACGACCGTCAGCTGAAACCAGATGCGGACAACATCTCCAGCATAGACCTGCGCTACCGCAATGGCGTCTCGGTGGGCTGGAAGGTGCAACGCAATATGAAGACCCTCCGGAGCTGATCCGGAAAAACGCGGCGGGAAACCGCCGGCAGCAAACGCAGTATCTGATCGCAGTAATGAAGCTCCCCGGGAGCAGGTAAGGACGAGATGGCAAGCGCAAACAACATTCCGATGATCGTGGGCATCGATGTCGGCACCGCCAAGGTGGTGGCGCTGGTCGGCCAGATCAACGCTGAAGGCGCGCTGGAGATTGTCGGTGTCGGCATGAAGCCGGCGCGCGGCATGAAGAAGGGCGTGGTCGTGAACATCGACCAGACCGTGCAATCCATACAAGGGGCGGTGGCGGAAGCCGAGCTCATGGCGGACTGCAAGATCCACTCGGCCTATATCGGCATTTCCGGGGCGCATATCGGTGGCCGCAATTCGCAGGCCGTGGTGGCCATACGCGAAGGCGAAGTGCAGCAGGGCGACATCGAGCGCGTGGTGGACGCGGCCAAGTCCGGTCCCATCCCCACCGACCAGCGCATCCTGCACATCCTGCCGCAGGAGTTCCAGGTCGACGACCAGGCTGATGTACGCGATCCGCTGGGCATGTCCGGCGTGCGCCTGGAAGGCCATGTGCACCTGGTCACCTGCTCGGTGAACGCCATGCAGAACCTGGAAAAGTGTGTGCGCAGCTGCGGCATGGAAATCGAGGACATCATCCTGCAGCAGCTGGCCTCCAGCCATGCCGTGCTCACCGAAGATGAAAAGGAACACGGTGTCTGCCTGGTGGACATCGGCGGTGGCACCACCGACGTGGCGATTTTCGCGCGCGGCGCCATACGCCATACCGCCGTCATCCCCGTTGCCGGTGACCAGGTCACCAACGACATCGCCACGGCGCTGTACACGCCGACGCAGGATGCCGACGAGATCAAGACCAAATACGCCTGCGCCGTGGCGCAGCTGGTGGATCCGGAACAGACCATCAATGTGCCGGGCATGGGTGACCGTCCCGCGCGCAAGCTGTCGCGCCAGACCCTGGCCGAGGTGGTGGAGCCGCGCTACGACGAGCTCTTCGCCCTGGTGCAGCAGGAAATCGAGCGCAGCGGTTACAGCGGCAAGCTGGCGGCGGGCATCGTGCTCACCGGCGGCTCCGCCAAGATCGAAGGTGCCACGGCGCTGGCGGAATCGCTGTTCCACATGCCGGTGCGCATCGGCATGCCGCAGTCGCTGAAGGTGGGCGGCATGGGCGAAGTGCTGCGCAACCCGATTTATTCCACCGGCGTCGGCCTGCTGCTGTATGGCAAGCGCCAGTGGGAAGAGAACCAGACCACGCAGCCTGTGCGTAAGAACACGGGCGCTGGAGTGGGTGAGGTAGTCCAGAAACTGCGCGGCTGGCTGGCGCGCAACTTCTGAGTCCGGGCGAGCGGCCCGGTGTGATGCAACGTGAGTATTTATTCCAAGGAGAGTGAGATGAACATTTTTGAACTGGCAGACAACGCCCCGCAGCACGGCGCGGCGGTGATCAAGGTGGTGGGTGTGGGCGGCGGCGGTGGCAATGCCGTCGAGCACATGGTGGCCTCGCAGGTGGAAGGCGTGGAGTTCATCTGCGCCAACACCGACATGCAGGCGCTGTCCAAGATGCGTGCGCGCACGCACCTGCAGCTGGGCCAGGGCGTGACCCGTGGCCTCGGCGCCGGCGCCAACCCGGAAGTCGGCCGCCAGGCTGCTGTCGAAGACCGCGACCGCATCCGTGAAATCCTGGATGGCGCCGACATGGTCTTCATCACCGCCGGCATGGGCGGTGGCACCGGCACCGGTGGCGCACCGGTGGTGGCGGAAGTGGCCAAGGAAATGGGCATCCTCACCGTGGGTGTGGTGACCAAGCCTTTCCTCTTCGAAGGCAAGAAGCGCATGGACGTGGCCGAAAGCGGCATCGAGAACCTGTCGCAGTATGTGGACTCGCTGATCACCATCCCCAACCACCGCCTGCAGGCCGTGCTGGGCAAGGTGTCCATGATCGAAGCCTTCCGCGCCGCCAACAACGTGCTGAAGAATGCCGTGCAGGGCATCGCCGACATGATCCTGCAGCCCGGCGTGATCAACGTCGACTTCGCCGACGTGCGCACCGTGATGTCCGAACAGGGCCTGGCCATGATGGGCACGGGTTCCGGCAAAGGTGAAGACCGCGCCCGCCTGGCCACCGAGATGGCCATCCACAGCCCGCTGCTGGATGACATCCGTCTTGATGGTGCCCGTGGCGTGCTGGTGTCCATCGCGGCCAACGAAGACCTGGGCCTGGATGAATTCACCACCGTCGGTGAAATCGTCAACCAGTTCGCCTCCCCGGAAGCGACCGTGGTGATCGGCACCATCCTCGACCCCGAGCTGGGTGACGAGCTGCGCGTGACCGTGGTGGCCACCGGCCTGCCCAAGTCGGCCCGTGCCACGGCAGGCGGCGGCATGAAGCTGGTGTCGCAGCCGGCACAGGCTCCGGTCAGCCGTCCCGAAGTGGCGGCCGCCACCGGTACGCATGGCCTGACCGCGGACTACGACACCCCGGCCTACCTGCGTAACCAGAAGGTTGCCAACGGCGGGACCGCTCCCCGCGCGACGGATGCCAATCTGCTGAACATCCCGGCCTTCCTGCGTCGCCAGGCAGACTGACCTGCCATGACAAGCGTCCGGGCCCGGCCGACCACTCTCCCGGCCGGCCCCGGACAGCCTTGTCTTGCACGTCAGACCCTGTCTGTTACCATCCCCGTCCCGCTGTATTGAAATAATTTGTCACATGTTGCGACAACGCACTGTCAAGAACACCATCCGCGCCAGCGGTGTCGGCCTGCACACGGGTAGCAAGATCTACCTGACGCTGAAGCCGGGGCCCGTGGATTCCGGCATCGTCTTCCGCCGCACCGACCTGGATCCGCCCGTGGACCTGCCGGCCAAGGCGCTGATGGTCAAGGACACCGCCATGGCCACCAGCCTGGTGCAGGGCGAGGTGCGCCTGTCCACCGTGGAGCACCTGATGTCGGCCCTGGCCGGCCTGGGCATAGACAATGCCGTGGTGGAAGTGACCGCCGCGGAAATCCCCATCATGGATGGTTCCGCCGGTCCTTTCGTCTTCCTCATCCAGGCCGCGGGCATCGTCGAGCAGGACGCGCCCAAGCGTTTCGCCCGCATCAAGCAGCGCGTGGAAGTGCGTGACGGCGACAAGATCGCCGCCTTCGA
>DASUXS010000303.1:0-4016 GCA_036377855.1 Moraxellaceae bacterium | reverse complement strand
TCTCGCTGTCGCTGGTGGCGTCCATGATCTTCTCCGCCACGCTGGCGCTGTCCCTGACGCCGGCCCTCTGCGCCACGCTGCTGAAGCCGGTGCAGGCGGGACACCATCATGAAAAGGGTGGTTTCTTCGGCTGGTTCAACCGCAGCTTCGCGCGCACCTCCAAGGGCTACCAGGGCGTGGTGGAACGCATCATCAGCAAGGCCGGCCGCTACATGCTGATCTATGGCGTGATCGTGGTGATCGTGGGCCTGCTGTTCGCGCGCCTGCCGTCCTCCTTCCTGCCGGAAGAAGACCAGGGCTATTTCATCAACGTGATCTCGCTGCCGGCCGGTGCCACGCAGGAGCGCACGCTGACCGTGCTCAAGCAGCTCGAGCACTACTACGTCGAAAACGAGAAATACGTCGACAAGGTGGTGACGGTGGCCGGCTTCAGCTTCTTCGGCCGTGGCCAGAATGGCGGTATCGCCTTCACCACGCTCAAGCCCTGGGATGAGCGCACCACGCCGGACGCGCATGTGTCCGCGATTGTCGGCCGTGCCTTCGGTTATTTCATGGGCGTGAAGGATGCCTTCATCTTCCCGCTGAATCCGCCGCCCATCCCCGAGCTCGGCAACTCCTCCGGCTTCGACTTCCGCCTGCAGGACCGCAGCGGTCTCGGCCATGCCAAGCTCATGGATGCGCGCAACATGATGCTGGGCCTGGCGAGCAAGAGCACGGTGGTCACCGGCCTGCGTCCGGAAGGCCAGGAAGACACGCCGCAGTTCCAGGTGGATGTGAACCGTGAAAAGGCGCGTGCCCTGGGCATACAGATTTCCGACATCAACAGCACGCTGCAGATCGCTTTCGGCTCGGCCTACGTGAACGACTTCGTGCGCAACGGCCGCGTGCTGAAAGTGATGGTGCAGGCCGATGCGCCTGAACGCATGCTGCCGGAAGACATCATGCAGCTGCGGGTACGCAATAAGGCGGGCACCATGGTTCCCTTCTCCACCATCGCCACCGCGAAATGGGTGATGGGTTCGCCGCGCCTGGAGCGTTACAACGGCTTCCCCTCGGTGAAGCTGGCCGGTGCCGCGGCCCCGGGCAAGAGCACGGGTGAGGCCATGGCGGAAATGGAAAAGCTGTTCGCGCAGCTGCCGCCGGGCTTCGGCTATGAATGGTCGGGCCAGAGCTATGAAGAACGCCTCTCCGGTTCGCAGGCGCCCATGCTGTATGCGCTGTCCATCCTGGTGGTCTTCCTGGTGCTGGCCGCGCTCTATGAGTCCTGGTCGATTCCCTTCGCCGTCATCCTCGTGGTGCCGCTGGGCATCCTCGGTGCCGTGCTGGGCGTGACATTGCGCGGCATGCCGGACGATGTGTATTTCAAGGTGGGCCTGATCGCCATCGTGGGTCTGTCCGCCAAGAACGCCATCCTCATCATCGAGTTCGCCAAGGACCTGCAGGCGCAGGGACGCAGTGTGAAGGATTCCATCCTGGAAGCCGTGCACCTGCGTTTCCGCCCCATCCTGATGACCTCCATGGCCTTCATCCTCGGCGTGCTGCCGCTGGCCATCGCCAGCGGTGCCGGCTCCGCCAGCCAGCGCGCCATCGGTACCGGTGTCATGGGCGGCATGATCACGGCCACGCTGCTCGCAGTGTTCTTCGTGCCGGTGTTCTTCGTGCTGGTGCGTACTTTCTTCAAGGGCTCGGAGCGGCAGCGCAAGCTGTATGCGCATGAGTTCGAGAAGGAAGATGAGGCACATAAGGATGATCCCAAGATCTGATCTTTGGCTCGTCTGTTAAAACAAAAAGCCCGGCAACGCCGGGCTTTTTGTTTTGCACTTGCTCATCTAAAGCAACTGTCGCCACGGCGCAGGCCGGGGCCCAGTGCCTTTAGCAGCGTATGAAAAGAGCAAAGGCACTGGGTCCCGGCCTGCGCCGGGACGACAGTGGTTGTAAGAGTGGAAAGTGAGGCAAGCAGGTGTAGTGATTTTCCGTACGCATGCGTTCAGTTCAACACCCTGTACCCCCGCCCCGTCATGCAATTCTTCAATATCTGGTCCTTGGTATTCGCTTCCTTGCCGGCCCCGCCTGCACCCCCGATGACCGCACCACCGGCCCCCATGGTGGCCGCACCGCGGCCGCCACCGAAAATGGCGCCCAGCGCACCCCCCAGCAAGGCACCGCCAACAGCGCCTTTGCCGGCGGAACCGCTCTTGCCGGCGCTGTCCGCCAGGGTGGTACATTCCGCCAGGTCTTTTTCATAGGCCACCTGGTCCACGCCTTTGGGATCGACGACCACGCGTTGTTTGGGATTGCTCTGGCAGGCCGTGAGCAGGCAGAGTGAGAGCATTGCCACGATGGACGAACCTTGAACAAGACGAGACATGTTTCACCTCCACTCATGCGCATTTACATGCAAAGAATTTCGCTTTTTTCCAGCCTAACGGCAGCCCGCAGCGCGGTATGCCTGCTTGTGTTGCTGCTGTGTTGTGCTTCTGCGCCCGCTGCGACGCAGTGTGCGCCGCGTGTGAACGCCGTACGGCCGGTGCCGGTTGCCAAGCCTGATGAATTCAGCATAGCCACGCAGAATCTCGGTCGTCTGTTCGATGACGAGGCCGGCGGTCGTGGCGAAGTTGCGGCCACCGCCGACTACCGGCGCAAGCTGGAACAGCTGGCCTCGCAAGTGCTACAGGCGCTTAACAGTCCGCATGTGCTTGCCGTGCAAGAGGCAGAAAACATCAGGGTGTTGCAGGGCCTTGCGGCCCTGGTGAAGCAGCGTAACGGCCCGGCATACCGCGCCGTCTTGATTGAAGGCAATGATTACGGCGGTATCGATGTGGGCTTCCTGCTGCGTGACGACATCGAGCTGCTGGACGTGCAGGCCCTGATGGCGAAAAAGCGCCTGGACCGGGCGCCGTTGTTCGACCGGCCGCCTTTGCTCCTGCAGATAAAAGTGCAGGGCCGTGCGCTGGACATCGTCAATGTGCATCTCAAATCCCTGCGCGGGACCGAGGATGCGGAAGTCGCGAAAAAGACCAACCGCAAACGCCTGCGCCAGGCAGATGCACTGGGGCAGTGGCTGGCGACGCGCACGACGGCAACGCCGCTGGTGCTGCTGGGTGATTTCAACGCCACCCCGGAAGCCCCGGATGGCGTCGACGTGCTGGCGCAGGTCCGGGCCGCCGGCCTGGTGGATGTGGATGAACGCCTGCCGGCGGCGGAGCGTTACAGCTATGTGCATGACTGCCGCGGCCAAGCCCTGGACCATGTCTGGGTCAGCCCGGCACTGTTGCCAGCCGTGCGGGGCGTGGCCGCCAGCCGCGGCAATGCCGGTGCGCGGCTGCCGCGCGAGGGGGCCACAGCCGCGCAACGCAGCTCCGACCATGACGGCCTCGTGCTCTATCTGCGCCTGCGCTAGAGTGATGGCCTGGACTCTCAAGGAAGCGGTATGGCCAAGGCCTCAGACGAATTTGCCGACTACCTGCGCGACCTGTTGCGGCCCTTGGGCCCGATACGCCTGCGTCGCATGTTCGGCGGCTATGGCATCTATGCCGATGAGCTGTTCTTCGCCCTGGTCGTGGAAGAACAGCTTTATTTCAAGGTGGATGCGGAAACCCGCCCGCGATTCGAGGCGGAAGGGCTGGAGGAGTGGGTTTACCATCGCGAAGGCAAACCCATGCATATGAATTATTTCCGTCCGCCCGAAGCCATCTTCGATGAGGAGGACGAGTTGCTGCACTGGGGCCGCCTGGCCCTGGCGGCAGCGCTGAGGGCGCAAAAGCCCAAAAAGCCGGCAACTGCAACGCCGGCAAAGACCCCGAAAAAGACAGCCGCAAAAACAGCCGGGAAAAAGAAAGCATGAGTGGAAAGCCGTCGCGCCTGCATGAGCCGCATCTGCGCCAGGAAAAACTGCGGGAAACCCTGTTTGCCCGCCCCGAGCGTGAATACCAGCCCTCCGATCATTACAACGGAAAGCATTTCCACAACCTCGAACGCAATGCCCGCGGCCTGGGTGATGTCTTCACCTGGCTGCG
>DASUXS010000302.1:0-5630 GCA_036377855.1 Moraxellaceae bacterium | reverse complement strand
GGCCGAAACGCGGCGCCACCCGCGACAGGGCATGCAGCAGCACGGTGGAATCCAGGCCGCCGGAAAAACCCAGCACCAGGCGCCGGATGTCGTGGCCTGGTGGCAGCTGCTGTTGCAGGAACTGGGTCAGTGCCGCTTCAGGCATTTCAGTGTTTCCGTAAAAAATCCACCATTGGAGCAACGCCGTCATTCCCGCGCAGGCGGGAATCTTTATACCGGTAGCAGGGCGTAAAAAAAGGCTCTGCATGACATCAGGAGATTATTCGCTTCGCCCAGCCTGCGGCTGTTCAACGCCCTTCGGGCTTTTGTCCCGCCTGCGCGGGAATGACGACGTTGTTTCCACCCACCAGCAATCAATGAAAAACGCCGGCAGCTGCCGGCGTTGTCACTACATGCAAGCTTACTGCTGCTGGCTGCCAAAGCTCATCAGGCGTTCATAACGCCGGTTGAGCAGCACATTGTCATCCAGCGCGCGCAGCTTCTTGATCTGGCGGATGATGGCTTTGCGCAGGCTGTCGGCCATGGCATCGATATCGCGATGCGCGCCGCCCAAAGGTTCCTTCACCAGCTCGTCGACAAAACCCAGGGTCTTGAGACGCTCGGCGGTCAGGCCCATGGCTTCCGCGGCATCCGCGGCCTTGGCCGAGGTTTTCCAGAGTATGGAGGCGCAGCCTTCGGGGGAAATCACGGAATAGGTGCTGTACTGCAGCATCAGCAGGCTGTCGCAGACACCAATGGCCAGCGCACCGCCGGAACCGCCCTCGCCTATCACGGTGGAAATGATAGGCGTCTTGAGACGCGACATCACGGCGAGATTGCGCGCGATCGCTTCGGACTGGCCACGCTCTTCGGCATCGATGCCAGGATAGGCGCCGGGCGTGTCGATGAAGGTCAGGATGGGCAGTTTGAAACGTTCCGCCATTTCCATCAGGCGCAGCGCCTTGCGATAGCCTTCGGGCTTGGGCATGCCGAAATTGCGGCGCACCTTTTCCTTCACGTCACGGCCTTTCTGGTGGCCTATCACCATCACCGGCTCGCCCAGCAGGCGGGCGGTGCCGCCTATGATGGCCGCGTCGTCACCGAAGACGCGGTCGCCATGCAGCTCGTCGAAATCGGTGAAGATGCGCTCCATATAATCCAGGGTGTAGGGGCGCTTGGGATGGCGGGAAATCTGCGACACCTGCCAGGCGGACAGATTGGCGAAGATCTCTTCCGTCAGCTTCAGGTTTTTTTCCTGCAGGCGACCGATTTCTTCCTCGATATTGAGGCCGGTGCCCGAACCCACCAGACGCAGGCCTTCGATCTTGGCCTCCAGCTCGGCGATGGGTTGTTCAAAATCCAGGTAATTGGGATTCATGCGTTTCCGTCCTGATCGGGCGGCCACCGGATAAGGTGGCAGGGCCCTGTCTACCTGCAGAGGCAGGCGGCCTGTAGGCCGGCTGCTCCGGTTTTGGGGCCCAGTCTACCCGCCCCCGCAGGGCGAAGCGACCCAGGCCACCGGTCAATTTGTCAGCAAATGCGGCCAGGCCGCGCCTCCGTAAAGAGCCCTCAGTAAAGGACTTCGACGGACTCGCTGCCATACTGCTGGCGCAGCCGTTTCAGCAGCTCGTCGCTGGCCTGCACCTTCCACTTGTCCCCCAGGCGCAATACCGCCTCGGCATCCGGCCGGCGATAGCGCAGGCGCACGGCGCAGCCGCCCTGGTCGGGACGATGTGCGGTCAGCAGCTGCTGCAGCTCCTGTGCAAAACGCGCCCCGATGCGAGTGCTGTCCACGCGCAACTCCAGGCCGCGGCTGCGGCTGGCGCGGGCCTCGGCCAGGCTCATGACCTTGCGTACGGACATCTTGAGGCCACCGGCATAGTCGTCATGGCTGACTTCACCTTCCACCACCACCACGGTGTCCTTGGTCAGCAGGTGTTTGAACTGTTCATAGCTGTCACCGAAGAGACCGGCTTCGATACGACCCGTGCGGTCATCCAGCAACACGAAGGCGCGTGAGCCGCGCATGCCTTTCTGGATGCGCGTGGACAGCACCAGGCCGGCCACGGTGGTGGTGACGCCACGCCGTGTCGGCTGCAGGTCGGCCAGGCGCTGCTCCACGAAACGCGTGAGCTCGCTTTCATACTGGTCGATGGGATGGCCGGTGAGATACAGCCCCAGCGTTTCCTTTTCCGCCATCAGGCGTTCGTCATCGGTCCAGGGCAGCGCTTCCACGAATTCACCGCTGGGCGCCTCCTCCACCACATCGCCGAAGAGGTCGACCATGCCGGCATCGGCATTGCGTGCCTGCTGTTCCGCTGCAGCCACCGCCTCGTCCAGCGACGCCATGATCATGCCGCGATGCGGCCCTAGGGCATCCAGGGCGCCGGCACGCACCAGCGCTTCCAGCGTGCGCTTGTTGCATTTGCGCAGGTCGATGCGGCGGCAGAAATCGAAGAGGTCCTTGAAGTCGCCATCGCTGTCGCGCGACTGCGTGATGCTGTCCACCGGGCCCTCGCCCACGCCTTTGATGGCGCCCAGGCCGTAGACGATGTTGCCGTTGTCGCGGGTGACGAACTTGAAGCTGCCGTGGTTCACGTCCGGCGTTTCAATCTTCAGCTTCATCTCGCGGCATTCTTCGACAAAGGTCACGATCTTGTCGGTGTTGTGCATTTCAGAGGACAGCACCGCTGCCATGAATTCCGCGGGGTAATGCACTTTCAGCCAGGCCGTCTGGTAGGACACCAGGGCATAGGCGGCCGAATGCGATTTGTTGAAACCGTAGCCGGCGAATTTTTCCATCAGGTCGAAGATATGACCGGCGAGGTTGGTGTCGATGCGCTGCTCTTCCGCACCGGCCATGAACTTGACGCGTTCCTTGGCCATTTCCTCGGGCTTTTTCTTGCCCATGGCACGACGCAGCATGTCGGCGCCGCCCAGGGTATAGCCCGCCATGACCTGGGCGATCTGCATCACCTGTTCTTGGTAGACGATGACGCCGTAGGTGGGCTTGAGCACCGGCTCCAGGCATTCATGCTGGTAGGTGGCATCGGGATAGGCGACTTCGGCGCGGCCGTGCTTGCGGTTGATGAAGTCGTCCACCATGCCGGATTCCAGCGGACCCGGACGATACAGCGCCACCAGTGCGATAAGGTCTTCAAAATTGGAGGGCTTGAGCTTTTTCAGCAGCTCCTTCATGCCGCGGGATTCCAGCTGGAACACCGCAGTGGTGCGCCCCTCCTGCAGCAGCTTGTAGGACTCCCTGTCATCCAGGGGCAGCGCCATGATGTCCAGCACGGGCTCGCCGCGCTGGGCACGTTTGGCGTTGATGTCTTTCAGCGCCCAATCAATGATGGTCAGCGTGCGCAGGCCCAGGAAGTCGAACTTCACCAGGCCGACTTTTTCCACGTCGTCCTTGTCGTACTGGCTGACCCAGCGCCCTTCTTCGTCGCAGAAGATGGCGGTGAAATCGGTGAGCTTGCCCGGCGCGATCAGCACGCCACCGGCGTGTTTGCCGACGCCGCGCGTGATGCCTTCGAGACGCTCCGCCATTTCCCAGATTTCCAGGGCGCTTTCATGGTCCTGGGCCTCGGGATTGGTGAGCAGGTCTTCCAGCTGCGGCTCTTCCTTGCGCGCTTCCGCCAGGGAAATGCCGGGCGTGAAGGGAATCAGCTTGGAAATGCGGTCGGCCAGGCCATAGGACTTGCCCTGCACACGGGCCACGTCGCGCACCACGGCCTTGGCGGCCATGGTGCCAAAGGTGATGATCTGCGACACCGCTTCACGGCCGTAATTATTGGCCACGTAGTCGATGACGCGGTCGCGGCCGTCCATGCAGAAGTCGACGTCGAAGTCGGGCATGGAAACACGTTCGGGATTCAGGAAACGTTCGAACAGCAGGTCATAAGGCAGCGGATCGAGGTCGGTGATCTCCAGCGCATAGGCCACCAGCGAACCGGCACCGGAGCCACGGCCCGGCCCCACCGGCACGCCGTTCTGCTTGGCCCAGCGTATGAAGTCCATCACGATCAGGAAGTAACCCGGGAAGCCCATCTGGTTGATGATGTTGAGCTCGAAATCCAGGCGATCGGTGTAAATCCTGCGGCGCTCGGCATAGTCCGGTGCGTTGCGGTCCAGGATCTTTTCAAGACGCTGTTCCAGGCGCTCGTGCGAGTGCTGGATGAAATACTCGTTGATGGTCATGCCTGCCGGCACCGGATAGTCCGGCAGGAAGTTCTTGCCCAGGGTCAGGTTCAGCGTGCAGCGCTTGGCAATTTCGAGCGTGTTTTCCAGGGCCTCGGGGATGTCGGCAAACAGCTCCGCCATCTGCTCCGCCGTCTTCAGGTATTGCTCGGCGCTGTAGTCGCGGGGGCGCTTGGGATCGTCCAGCACATAGCTCTGGGCGATGGAGACACGCACCTCATGTGCGTCGAAATCCTCGGGTGCCAGGAAACGTACATCATTGGTGGCCACCACCGGACACTGCAGTTCGCCGGCAAGAGCCACAGCGGCATGCAGATGCTCTTCGTCGCCCTCGCGGCCGGTACGGGTCAGTTCCAGGTAAGTGCGCTGGGGAAATGCGCGCAGCCAGCGCGCCAGCAGCGGCCGTGCCTGCTGCGCATCGGCGCCCAGCAGGGAAATGCCGACATCGCTGCGCTTGCCCAGCAGCACGATCAGGCCTGCCGAGGCTTCTTCCAGCCAGCGCCGTTCGGCAATGGCCTCGCCCAGCTCCTGGCCTTCGACAAAGGCGCGGGAGATCACGTTGATGAGATTGCGGTAGCCGTCCTCATTCATCACCAGCACGGTGACTTCGTAACGCTCGTCATTTTCCTTGAGTACGAGATCGGCGCCGAAAACCGGTTTCACGCCCTTGCCCTGCGCGGCGTTGTAGAACTTCACCAGGGCATAGAGATTCATGCGGTCGGTCATGGCTACGGCCGGCATGGCGGCCTTGACCGTGCCTTTCACCAGGTCATCGATACGGACCACGCTGTCCTTGAGCGAAAACTCGCTGCGGACATGCAGGTGGACAAAGGCGGTCATGAAGACGCTCCCGGGACAGGGACTGCCGCCAGTCTTGCTGCCAGCGCCTCACGCACTGGAGCAAAAGAGCGGCGATGTTCGGGAATGGGGCCGTGCGTGCGCAGGGCCGTGAAATGGTCGGCCGTGGGATAGCCTTTATGGCGGTCGAAGCCGTAGAGCGGATAGCGCGCATGCAGCTCATCCATCTCGGCATCGCGCTGCACCTTGGCCAGGATGCTGGCGGCGCTGATGGCGGCGACGCGGGCATCGCCCTTCACCACCGCGGTGGCGGCGCAAATAAAGGCCGGGGTACGGTTGCCGTCCACCAGCACATGCTGCGGCTCTACCGAGAGTGCCGCCACGGCGCGCTGCATGGCCAGCATGGTGGCGCGCAGGATATTGAGCTCATCGATTTCATGGCGGTCGGCGCGACCCAGGGCGAAGCACAGCGCCTTTTCACGGATTTCCAGGGCCAGCGCGAGACGCTTCTTTTCCGTCAACGCCTTGGAGTCGGCCAGGCCGGCAATGGGACGGGCGGGATCCAGGATGACGGCGGCCGTCACCACGGCGCCCACGAGCGGACCACGGCCGACCATTTCACGGCCCTGCGCACGCACGGCCCCATTCCC
>DASUXS010000301.1:0-2534 GCA_036377855.1 Moraxellaceae bacterium | reverse complement strand
GGGCCTGGCCGTCGGTGTCTTCGCCGCCTTCCTCTGGCATCTCTGGGAACTGCGCAAGGAAGCCCATGCCCAGGCCAAACCGGAAGCGGCCCAGGTCGCCCCCGCGGCCACGCCCAAGCCGGCTGATGCCCCTGCCAATTCCCCGGCCTCGCCTGCCAATGGCAAGGGCGAGGAACCGCGTTTCGATTTCTACACCCTGCTGCCCAACCAGGAAGTCATTCCCGGCAAGAAACCCGCCGCCACACCACCGGCGGCGGCGACCAAGCCCGCTCCTGGCAGCTACACCCTGCAGGCCGGTTCCTTCAAGAGCGAGGCCGAGGCCGACAAGCGCCGCGCCAGCATCCTCATGCTGGGCCTGCCGGTGAAGGTGCAGAAGGTGCCGGTGAAGCCGGGCGAGACTTGGTTCCGCGTCGTCGTCGGCCCGGTGGAAGGCAAGAATGCCGCGCAGGAAGCCCGCAACACCCTGCGCAGCAGCGGCATAGACACCATGGTGATCAAGCAGGACTGACCGTCCTGCCCCTCAGCAAAAGCAGGCGCGACGCCTGCTTGAAATCCCCCGGCCCTCCCCCACATAGCTCTGACTATCCATCGTCACCCTCTCGTGGGAAGGGCTTCTCGTGACCACCATAGTTTCCGTACGCCGCGGCGATACCGTCGCGCTGGGCGGTGATGGCCAGGTTTCCCTGGGCAACACCGTCATGAAGGGCAATGCCCGCAAAGTCCGCCGTCTCTACAACAACCAGGTGCTGGCCGGCTTCGCCGGTGGTACCGCCGATGCCTTCACCCTTTTCGATTATTTCGAAGCCAAGCTGCAGAAGCATGGCGGCCATCTGCTGCGCTCCGCGGTGGAACTGGCCAAGGACTGGCGCACCGACCGCAGCCTGCGCCGCCTGGAAGCCATGCTCGTCGTGGCAGACAAATCCACCTCCCTCATCATCACCGGCAACGGTGACGTGCTGGAGCCGGAAAACGGCGTGCTGGCCATAGGTTCCGGCGGCAACTACGCCCAGGCCGCGGCCATCGCCCTGATGGAAAACTCCGAGCTGGACGCCAAAGCCATCGTGGAAAAATCCCTGAAAATCGCCGCCGACATCTGTGTCTTCACCAACCACAGCACCGTCATCGACAGCCTGCCCGCGGAAGCGGCCAAGGCCGGAGGTGCGGCATGAGCCAGATGACCCCGCGCGAGATCGTGCACGAACTCGACCGCCACATCGTCGGCCAGACCTCGGCCAAGCGCGCGGTCGCGCTGGCCCTGCGCAACCGCTGGCGGCGCATGCAGGTGGAAGCGTCCCACCGCAATGAAATCTCGCCCAAGAACATCCTGATGATAGGTCCCACCGGCGTCGGCAAGACGGAAATCGCGCGGCGCCTGGCCAAGCTGGCCAATGCCCCCTTCATCAAGGTCGAGGCCACCAAGTTCACGGAAGTGGGTTATGTGGGTCGCGACGTGGAAACCATCATCCGCGACCTGGCGGACATGGCGCTGAAGATGACGCGCGAGCAGGAAATGCAGAAGGTCGACCACCGCGCCTATGAAGCCGCCGAGGAACGCATCCTGGATGCGCTGCTGCCGCCGGCGCGCGGTGCCAGCGACGGCTGGAACAACACGCCGGCCAGCAGCAGTGACAATGGCACGCGCCAGGTCTTCCGCAAGAAACTGCGCGAAGGCGAGCTGGATGATCGCGAGATCGAAATCGAGGTGCCGGTCATGAAGATGGGCGTGAACATCATGGCCCCGCCCGGCATGGAGGACATGACCAACCAGCTGCAGGGCCTGTTCGCCAATCTCGGCCAGGGCAAGAGCAAGACGCAGCGCGTGAAGATCCGCGAGGCACTCAAGCTGATCAAGGAAGAGGAAGCCGGCAAGCTGCTCAACGAAGAGGAAATCAAGGCCCGTGCCCTGGAGTCCGTGGAGCAGAACGGCATCGTCTTCATCGACGAGATCGACAAGGTCTGCCGTCGTGACGGCAACCACAGCGGCGGCGATGTCTCGCGCGAAGGCGTGCAGCGTGACCTGCTGCCCTTGATCGAAGGCTGCACCGTGAACACCAAATACGGCATGGTGAAGACCGACCACATCCTTTTCATCTGCTCCGGCGCCTTCCATCTGGCGCGGCCTTCCGACCTGATTCCGGAACTGCAGGGCCGCCTGCCCATACGCGTGGAACTGGAAGCGCTGTCGCCCGCAGACTTCGAACGCATACTCACCGAGCCGCATTTCTCGCTGACGCAGCAATACCAGGCGCTGCTGAATGCCGAGGGCCTGAAGATCACCTTCACGGCGGACTGCGTGAAGAAACTGGCGGAAGTGGCCTGGCAGGTGAATGAACGCACCGAGAATATCGGCGCCCGCCGCCTGCATACCGTGCTGGAAAAACTGCTGGAAGACATTTCCTATAACGCCGCCGACCTGGCCGCGGAATGCCAGGGCGCCGTGCTGCAGATCACCGCCGACGATGTGCAGAAACACCTGGGCAACCTGGTGCAGGACGAAGACCTGAGCCGTTTCATCCTCTAAGCTCTGCCTTCCG
>DASUXS010000300.1:0-2106 GCA_036377855.1 Moraxellaceae bacterium | reverse complement strand
AATGCAGCACGCGGTAATTGAAGGTGTCACCGCTTTCCGGCAGCACGAAGCCCCCGAAATTACGCGCCCAGAAATTGTAGAGCGGACGCAGCCAGGCCATCAGCGGGCTGTAGCCGACGACACGCGTCTGCTTGAAGGACTTCTGGTTCCACAGCGCCACCATGCCGCGCAGGCCGTTGCCGTCGCTGACCAGCAGGAAATCATCCAGGGACAGGCCTTTGTAGTAGGGAGCGCCCTGCTCCAGGTCGGCGAAGTCATAGGCCGGCAGGAACTGGTAGTGCCTGGCCATTTTCTGCACGAAGGCATTCATGGCGGGAATGTCGGCGGACTGCGCCTTGCGCAGCGACAGGCCCAGCGGCGCCGTGGCCTTGCGCCGGCGGCCGCTCAGCGTCCAGGTTTCCAGGCCCACATGCGGCCGGTACAGGGGCAGGCCGGCGCGGGCGCCTTCCAGGACTTCGCGGGTGCGCTGGTTTTCTTCCAGGATGATGGCCTGGTACCAGCCCTGCTCCGCCAGGATTTCGCGCACGGCGCGCGTGATGTAGATGATGAGGCGGCTGCCCTGGTGTTCGGTGGCGATACGCAGGTCGGAACCATAACGCACGGTCTGCAGCTCGCCATTCACGAACAGGCGGCGGCTGCCCACGCTGGCCACGCCGACGATTTCGCCGTTGTCGCGGCGCTCGGCCACCAGCACCTGCGGCGTCTCGTGCGTGACGGAAACGGAGTGGAAATAATCCGGCGCAAGCTCAAAGGTCAGCAGCACGCCACGCGAGGGCTGGGCCACGCCCAGGAGGCGCAGCAATCCCGGATTGTCCTCGGGACGCGCTTCGCGCAGGCGGAAACCGGTCACGACGCCACCCGGGCCAGGGGCCGCACAGCGGCATCGTTCTGTTCATCCTGCTGCTGGCGCGCATCCATTTTTTCCAGGTAGGCCATCAGCTGCGGCTGCGTTTCCAGCAGCGCGGCACGCGTCACCCGCTTCACCGGCTCGGGTTTGATATTGCCCTCTATCATGCCGGCGGCGACAGCAATGCGCTGGAAACCCTGCCAGCCATCGTTCAGCACCAGCGCGGCGGCGGGGGCCAGCTGGCGCAGGTCGCGCGCGAGTTCGTAATGGAAATGGCGGCAGAGCGCGGCTTCGACGGCGGCACCGGCGGCGGCATGCAGGGGCTGGTCGGCGCTCTGGCCTTCCGCCGGGGCAAACAGCGCAACATAGCGCGGACGCCCCTGGCCCTGGGCATCCATGGCCAGCAGCGTCACCGGCGCCAGGCCCTGGGTCGCGGCCACTTCCGCCATCACGCTGCGCGCGGTTTCCGGCGCCATTTTTTCGCCGACGAGATCGACGCCGAAACGGCGGCCGAGGAATTTGAAACAGGGCAGGCCATTCCAGAAGCCGCTGACCTGCAGGCGGTCATCAAGACGGTAACGCAGCAGGCCGTTGCCACCGCTGATGACGGGGCTGACTTCGTCGCCTTCGCGCAGTTCCCAGGGCGCCAGCACTTTTTCTGTTTTCAGGTCTTCGAATTCATAGACGTGGCTGCGATAGGCCAGGGGATAGTGGCCTTCATAAGGAATGGTGACCACGCCTTCGGTGGCCCACAGGCCCTTGCCTTCAAAACCGGCCTGGGGGAATTCCTGGCGCAGCTGTTGCGCCCACAAGGTGGCATCGGCGGTATCCCAGGCCGACACCACCGCCAGCGCCGGCCACAGGCGGCAGGTCATGCCGGGCGTATCCAGCAGCAGCGCGGATTCCAGCACACGCGCACGTGCCGGCGAATGCGGAGCCTGCAGGCCGGACAGCGACACCGCGCGCATGCCCCAGTCACCCAGCATCAGCACCTGCATGATTTCCGGGCCCCACTGGCGCAACGCTTCCAGCTGCTGCAGCGCGAAAGTGGGGCTCCATACCGAGATCATGCGCAGGTCGGCACGGGCCACGAGATAGCAGAGCGTGGCGAACATGGCATCGTCGGCGCGATGCGCCATGGCGACGCCGGCCGGCACCGCCTGGGACTGCGCTGCCAGCACGCGTTTCACCACGCCCAGCAGCTCGCTGTCGTCATTGAGGTTGCCGCGCATGGCTTCCTGCTGGCTGGCCGGCAGCCA
>DASUXS010000299.1:0-6419 GCA_036377855.1 Moraxellaceae bacterium | reverse complement strand
GGCGTCAGATGACGCCGGTTTTCGTTTGTTGCTCATGCCTGGGGCGAAGGGCCTTAGAGATTGCGGCTGCCGTTGCTGGCGACAAAGAGCACGATGTCCTGGCCCGGGCGCAGCTTGCGCGAGCTGCCATTCCAGCGCTTGATCTGGGTGACGGAGACATTGTAGCGGCGGCTGATGGAGCTCAGCGTGTCGCCCTTCTTCACTTCATAGCGGATCTTCTTGACCTTGCCTTTCTGGCTGCTGCTGGCCACGCGCTGCTTGCTGCTGGACGAGCCGGCCTTGGTCTGCAGGGTCAGGCGCTGGCCGGCGCGCAGATGGGAGCGGGTGCTGAGGCCGTTCCATTTGGCCAGCTGCTTGGTGCTGACGCCATGGCGACGGGCCACGGAGGCCAGGGTGTCGCCACGGCGCACGGTATAGCTCTTGCGCACGGTGCCGGCACGGCCGCTGGCCTGGGTGGAGCGGTCCAGGCGCATTTCTGCATTCAGGGCCACGAATTCCGGGCTGATCTTGGCGCGGGTGATGGTGAGCTCGCGACCCACCGGCACCTTGTCGCTCTTCAGGTTGTTGAGCTTTTTCAGCTCCGCCGGCGTGACATCGAACTGGCGCGCAATGCGGTAGAGGGTGTCGCCTTTCTTCACGCGGTAGGTTTCCACCGTGACGCGTTCAGGGACCGGCAACTGGTTGATCTGGGCTTCGTAGTCCTGGGGCAGGGCGGCCGGCACCAGCAGGCGGTGCGGACCATCGGGATCGGTGGCCCAGCGGTTGAAGCCCGGATTCAGCTGGTACATTTCCTTGAGGGAAATGCCGGCGATCTTGGCGGCCTCGGTCATGTCGACCTGGCCCTGCAGCGCGATGGTGCGGAAGAAGGGCTGGTCCACCACGGGACGCAGGGTGACACCGTAGTTTTCCGGCGCCTTGATGATCTGCACGATGGCCAGGAAGCGCGGCACATAGGCACGCGTTTCCGCCGGCAGCTTCAGCGACCAGAAATCCGTGGGCAGGCCGGCGGCGACATTGCGGTTGATGGCACGCTGCACGGCACCGGGGCCGGCGTTGTAGGCGGCCAGGGCCAGCTGCCAGTCACCGAATTTCTCATACAGCATGCTGAGGAAGTCGTAGCCGGCGCGGGTGGATTCCAGCACGTCGCGACGGCCGTCGAACCACCAGTTCTGCTTCACGCCCATGATCTTGGCGGTGCCGGGAATGAACTGCCACATGCCGGCGGCATGCGCATGCGAATAGGCAAAGGGATCGTAGGCGCTTTCGATCACAGGCAGCAGCGCCAGCTCAGTGGGCAGGCCGCGCTTCTCGGCTTCGCTCACCGTGTAATAAAGGTAGCGCGTGGAGCGCAGCGCCATGCGGTCCAGGTAGCTGCTGTTTTTCAGGTACCAGTTGCGCTGGGTGGCGATGCGTTCGTTGTCGACATCGGAATCCATCTGGAAGCCGTTGCGCATGCGTTCCCAGAGGTCGCCCTTGGCGGCCAGTTCATCGGGATTGATTTCGGCATCGGGGCTGTCCACCGAGCCCAGTTCGGATTCTTCGACATTGGGCAGCTGGTCGCCGTCGTCCTTGTCGTCTTCCTCGCCTTCGGCGGCAACGGCCGTCGGGTCTTCCAGGGTGCGCAGGGCGGCGGGGTCGTCAGCGGAGTTGCCCGGTGCCACCGCGATGGGGGCGGCCGGCTGGGCCGGCGCGGGGGCCGGGGTGGTGGATGGGGCAGCGGGCGCGGGAGCCGGGGCAGCGGCTTTCTGTTCAGCGGACGAGCCGAAAAGGCGGTCCAGCCAGCCCGCTTGCGATGGCGTTGCCAGGGTCAGACACAGCACTGCGAACATCGGCCGTATGACGAGGCCGCGCAGGGTAGGTCTGCGATGGGTAAAGCCTGAAGGCATGCGTGGTTTCTCTTTGGATAAGCCCCTAGGGGGGCAAGTTGAATGAGCCCGTAGGGGCAAGATTTCCGGGATTCTAGGGATGCCCCAGGGGGTGGGCAAGCAAAAAGCCGGCCGGATTTTGGGCAATTCGTAACAAAATCGAGAGATTTTCCAGGGATTTAGCGACGCCCGACGGGCTCAGAAGCGGTCCTTCCAGGCCCTCAGGGCCCGTGTCGTGGGAAGGCCAGCGGCCAGGGGCTGGCCGGCCTGGGCGCTGGCGGCCTGGATGACGGCCGCCTCCTGGCTGCGCAGGAAGGGGTTGTAGCGCCGCTCCCGGCCCAGGCTGACCGGCAGGCTGGGCTCACCCCGGCTGCGCAGGGCCTGCACTTCGGCGGTGCGTTCGGCGATGGCGGGATTGCCGGGCTCCACGGCGGCGGCAAAGCGCAGGTTAGAGAGAGTGTATTCATGCGTGCAGCAGACCCGGGTGCTGTCCGGCAGGCCGGCCAGGCGCTGCAGCGAGGCATGCAACTGCTCGATGCTGCCCCCCAGCAAACGGCCGCAGCCGGCGCTGAACAGGGTGTCGCCGCAGAACAGCAGCTCCTCGGCGGGCAGGTAGAAGCCGATATGGCCCTGGGTATGGCCGGGAATGAGCATGACCTCGAAGCGGCCAAAGGGTGCCAGGTCCAGCTGCTCGCCATCGGCCAGCACATGGTTGACCAGGGCAATGCCTTCGTCCGGCCCGTAGACGGGCAGGTTGCGCCTGGCCAGCAGGGCGGGCAGGCCGCCGGTGTGATCGGGATGGTGGTGGGTGATGAGGATGGCCGCGAGGGTCAGCTGCTGTTCCTGCAGGAAGGCCTCCACCACGGCGGCATCGCCCGGGTCCACGACCAGGGCTTGATCGCCCCGGACCAGGCACCAGATATAGTTGTCAGTGAAGGCGGGCAGCGGAAGGGTTGTCAGGGACATGATTTTTCAGCAGGCAGGTTTTTCGGTAACAGGGTGGCACAGCGGGGGCGGAACAGGCTTCAATGATGTAAGAGTTCGCGGCCTGCGGCCAGTACGGTCCTGCGCTGTTATGCTGTTCTCCTGTGACTGGCCCATGCTGCTTATGAAAAGGCCGGTCATGAAAAGGCTGTCCATGAAAAGGTGCTGTCCATGATGGAGCTTCCGCGGCTTTTCCCCGGCGAGCCGGGTACCGACCTGCAGCCGGATTTCCGCAGCTGGTTCGGTACCGATCTCGGCCGCCACCTGTTACAGCTGGAAGACCAGCTTGTGGGCCGCATCCTGCCTGATCTTTTTGGCTACCACGCCCTGCAGATCGGCCAGGTGGTGGACAGCAACCTGCTCACCACCAGCCGTATCCGCCATCGCTGCGTGGTGGATGTCACGCTCTCCGAGGCACGCGGCCTCTCGCCCTTGCGCGCGCATCCGGAAAACCTGCCCTTCGCCAAGGACAGCCTGGACCTGGTTTTCATCCACCACGGCCTGGATGCGGCACCCAGCCCGCATGCCCTGCTGCGCGAAGCCTCGCGTGTGCTGATTCCCGACGGGCACCTGCTGATTCTCGGTTTCAATCCCTGGAGCCTGTGGGGGCTGTGGCGTCTGTTCCGCCTGCCCTGGGCCGACCTGCCCTGGCTGCGCCGGCCTTTGAGCCCGCAGCGCCTGGCCGACTGGCTGACGCTGCTGGATTTCGAAGTGGTGGGTCTGGAAAGTGCCTGCTTTGTTCCCCCGGTCACCCATGCCACCATACGCCGCCGTTTCTCCTGGCTGGAGTCCCTGGGGCGCCGCTACTGGAGCCAGGGCGGTGCGTCTTATGCCTTGCTGGCGCGCAAACGCGTGTCCTGCATCACCCCGATTGAAACCCGGCGTCGCCGCAGCTATCCGGCGCCCGCTCCCGTGCTGGCCACGGAAGCGCGTGTGCGGCGCTGGATGATGGATATGGATGAAGAATGACTGAGGTTGAGATTTATTGTGACGGGGGCTGCCGCGGCAATCCCGGTCCCGGTGGCTGGGGCGCGTTGCTGCGCAGCGGCGCCAATGAAAAACGTCTTTATGGCGCCGCGGCGCAAACCACCAACAACCGCATGGAGCTCACCGGTGCCATCGAGGCGCTGCGGGCGCTGAACAAGCCTTGCCAGGTGACGCTGTGGACCGACTCGCAGTACGTCAAGAAAGGCATGACGGAATGGCTGGCCGGCTGGAAAGCCAAGGGTTGGAAAAACGCGGCAAAAGAACCGGTGAAAAATGTCGACCTCTGGCAGGCGCTGGAAGCAGAAGCCGGGCGCCACAAAGTGGATTGGCGCTGGGTGAAAGGCCATGCCGGCCACGAAGGCAATGAAATCGCCGACCAGCTGGCCAATCGCGCCATCGATGAAATGCTGGGACGGAAAATCGCGGAAAACACGGTGGAGAGCCTGGCCTGATGCGACAGATCATTCTGGATACCGAAACCACGGGCATAGATCCGCAACAGGGCCATCGCCTGATTGAAATCGGTTGCCTGGAGCTGGTGAACCGGCGCCTGACCAAACGCAGCTTCCATCACTATGTGAATCCGCAGCGCGAGATCGATGCCGAGGCCTCAAATGTGCATGGCATCTATAACAAGGACCTGGTCGACAAGCCCTTGTTCGCCGATATCGCCGATGAATTCCTGGAGTTCGTGAAGGGCGCCGAGCTCATCATCCATAACGCGCCGTTCGACGTCGGCTTCATCAATGCCGAATTCGCAAGGCTGAAGCGCGGCCTCAAACCCATCACCGAATACTGCAGCGTGCTGGACACACTGCAGATGGCGCGCGCCAAACATCCGGGCCAGAAAAACAACCTGGATGCCCTGGCCCGACGCTATGGCGCCGACCAGCGCGACCGCACCTATCACGGTGCCTTGCTGGACTCGGAAATCCTCGCCGACATCTACCTGGCCATGACCGGCGGCCAGGTCGGCCTGGCGCTGGGACAGGAAGAAGGGCAGGGCGGTGGCGAGCAGCGCAGCGAAGGCCTGCGTCGCCTGCCGGCGGATCGCGTGCCGCTGCCGGTGCTGCGTGCCGATGCCACCGAGCTGCAACGTCACGAGGCCAAGCTGCAGGCCCTGGACAAGGCTGCCGGAGGTGCCTGCCTCTGGCGTCAGGTCGAACCCGCCACCACGACCGGTTAAACAGCTGTTTACTTGAAGCAGTTCAAAGACTTGGAAAGGAAAATTGACCGTTATTTGAAGTCATGCCACATTTGCGGAGCATTTTTTCCCGGTCACAGCCGGGACTTGTGACCGCCTAGGGATGACTAGAACAAGCGCGGATTCGCGGGCCATGACGACCCGCTTCTAAAAATAGCTCAGGACAAGCACACATGGTTCACATCCCCAATCTGGCTTCGCTGAACCTGGTCAAGGCGGAAGTGGATGCCACCCTGGCCCAGGTCGAGGCGCAGGTCGGCTCCTATGTAGAAGAGCGTGAAAACCCCGCCTTGCTCGGGGCCTGTGTGGAAGGGCTGGACCAGGTGCTGGGCGCGCTGCGCCTGATCGAGCTGCCGGGTGCCGTCGAGCTGGCCGCGGCCATGGCGCAGCTGATGCGCCAGGTGCAGGCCAACGGTCCTGAGGCCTCCGACGAGAATTTTGCCGCGCTGGGCCAGGGCATCATGGTCCTGGGCCGCTACATCGAATACGTGCAGATCAAGCAGGCCAGCTGGCCGCAGCTCTTGCTGCCCGCCATCAACCAGGTGCGTGCCGCGCTGGGCCAGGGTCCCCTGGCGGAAGGTTATTTCCTGCATCTGGACGCGCTGCCCGTGCTGCCCGATGTGACGCGCCTGGAGGTCACGCCGGAGCAGCTCAATGCCCTGGTACGCCGCCTGCGCCTGATGTACCAGACCGGGCTTATCGCCGCCCTGCGCGACAACGCCGAGATTCCCCATTTCCGCATGATGAGCCGTGCCTGCGAACGCGCGCAGCAGGTCTGTGGCGGCCGTCCCCTGGCCCTGCAGTGGTGGGTGGCCTCCGCCATGATGGAAGCCTTGCAGCAGGGCGTGGCCCTGAACCCGGGTCGCAAACAGCTGCTGGGCCAGCTCGATCGCCAGCTCAAGGCACTGCTGCAGAACGATGGCAATGCCAAGCCCGACATGCGCCTGGTCAGCGATGCGCTTTATGTCGTGGGCCTGTCGGAATCGGAAGGCCGCGTTGCCGTGCTGCGTCGCGCCTTCGCCCTGGATGAAAACTGCCTGACGCAGTCGCAGATGACGGCGGAATACGAATTGATGTGCGGCCCCGGCGGCTCGGTGATCAAGACCGTGGCCGATGTGCTGCGCGATGAAATGGCGCAGATAAAGGACACGCTGGACATCATGTCACGTGGCGCCAAGAACGATGTGGAAAGCTACCAGGCCATGGCCGACAGCCTGAGCCGCACGGCGCAGACCCTGGTCATGCTGGGCCTGCTGGATTCCAGCCAGGCCATACGCGAGCAGGCCGAAGAAGTGCGCAAGTGGACGGGCGAGCCCGACCAGGCCGACCTGCATGCCCTCGTGGATGCGCTGATGGATGTGGAAAACGCGGTGGCCGGC
>DASUXS010000298.1:0-2414 GCA_036377855.1 Moraxellaceae bacterium | reverse complement strand
CTTGCAGGTATTGGTTTACGGCGAGACGGATCTCTACGAGGCGCGCGGGCAGTATCAGTTCATCGTTCGCGTGGTGATCGATCACGGGGCGGGGAAGCGGCAGCAGGAGTTCGAGCGCCTGAAGAAGCAGTTGGCGGACGAAGGCCTGTTTGCGCCGGAGAAGAAGCGTCCCCTACCGCTGCTGCCGCGCACGGTCGGGTTCATCACCTCGCCCACCGGTGCCGCCGTGCGCGACATCCTGTCCGTGCTGGGCCGCCGTTTCCGCGGCCTGCCGGTGACCGTGATTCCGGTGCCAGTGCAGGGCAAGGAAGCCGGTCCCGCCATCGTGCGCGCCCTGGCCCTGGCGAATGCGCAGCCCGATTTCGATATCATCCTGGTGGCGCGTGGCGGCGGTTCGCTGGAGGACCTCTGGGCCTTCAACGAGGAAATCGTGGCGCGGGCAATTGCCGGCAGCCGGCTGCCCGTGGTCAGTGGCGTCGGCCATGAAACCGATTTCACCATCGCCGATTTCGTGGCCGACGTGCGTGCACCCACGCCCTCCGCGGCCGCCGAACTGCTGAGCCAGGATGGCGAAGGCCTGCTGGACAGCTTTGAAGGTTTTGAAATCCTGCTGACGCGTGCCCTGCGCAAACAGCTGGGCCTGTTGAGCCAGCAGGTCACGCATCTGCGCGCCCGCCTGCGCCATCCCGGCCAGCGTCTGCAGGAGCTGATGCAGCGTCTCGACGGACTGGAGCTGCGTTTGAAACGCGCCCAGACCCAGGAGCTGCGCAGCCGTGCCGTGCGCCTGGACAACCTGCTGGCGCGCCTGCGTGTCCAGCATCCGGCGCAGCGGCTGCCGGCGCTGCAACAGCAGCTCGCTACGCTTGAACAACGCTTGTCGCGCAGCATGAATGCCACACTGCGTGAACAGAAAACCACGCTGCAGCACCTGGCCGAACGCGCGCAGCTGGCGAGCCCGCTGGCCATCGTGGCGCGCGGCTATGCCATCGTGGAAAGCGAAGGCCGTGTGCTGCGTTCAATTGATGATGCCGAGGTCGGGCAGACCCTAAGTGCCCGCCTGGCCGATGGCCAGCTCACCGCCACCATCACCGCTAAGGAGAAAACCTGATGCGCCGTACCGCCCTGCCCTGTTTCCTACTGGGCACTGCCCTGCTGTCTTCCCTGGCAGTCGCGGCACCGCAGGAATCACGCGTGCCCGGCGGCATTGCCATCCTGCCCTTGCCGGCGGGACTACCGGCAGATGTACGCGCCAGCCTCGACGGACATGCCGTGCTGGTGGAAAAAGCAGCCGACGGTTCGCGTCGCCTCATCGTCGGCATTCCCCTCGCCTCGGCACCGGGCACAGCCACGGTAAAGCTCGAAGCCGCCGGCAAAACCGAAGCACTCAATTTCGTGATCGCGGAAAAGAAGTACGACGAGCAGCACATCACCCTGCCGCCCAGCAATGAAAAGCATGTGCATCCGGGACCGGAAGAGCTGGCGCGCTATGCCCGCGAAGCCAAGGAGCAGCAGGCGGTTTACGGCACCTTCTCGGACAACGGCCAGGGCTGGCCGGATTTCGTGATGCCCACCAAGGGCGAGGCCAATCCCAGTTTCGGTCGCAAACGTTTTTTCAATGGTGAAGCCCGCGCGCCGCACCTGGGCATGGATATCGCCGCTCCCGAAGGCCAGCCGGCCTGGGCACCCGCCGCCGGCGTGGTGATGCAGACCGGTGATTATTTCTTCAATGGCCGCACCGTGATGATCGACCATGGCCACGGCCTGGTGTCCATGCTCTGCCATCTCAGCCGCATCGACGTGAAAGCCGGCGACCGCGTGAAACAGGGCGATGTCATCGGCCTGGTCGGCCATACCGGCCGCGCCACCGGCCCGCACCTGCACTGGACCGTCAGCCTTAACGATGCACGCATCGATCCGCTGCTGGTCCTGCCGCCCGCCAAGCCATGACGACGGCTTATATCGCCTGGCTGCAGGATGATGGCAGCGCTGTGGATTCCTCTCTGCTGCTGCCGGCAGAGCAGGCGGAACTGGCCGGCTTTCGCAGTCCGGAAAGGCAACGCAGTTTCCTGCTGTCACGGCTGTTGCTGCGCAAGCTGCTGCGTCCACACCTGCCCTCCTCTTCCTTGATTTTCAAACGTGCTGAAAGCGGCCGGCTGTTTCTTGAGGAAGCGCAGGGTTGGCATTTCAGCCTGAGTCATTCCGCCGGCGGCATTGCCGCCATAGCCTGCACCCAGCCCTGTGGCATCGATATCGAAGTACCCCGTAAGGCATCCTTTGAAAGCGTCGCCTCTCGTTATTTCGCAGAAGCGGAAAAAAAAGCATTGCAGGAAGCCCCAACTGATCAACGTGTCGAGCTTTTCTTCCGGTTGTGGACACTGAAGGAGGCCAGCGTCAAAGCCCTAGGGGAAGGGCTA
>DASUXS010000297.1:0-3860 GCA_036377855.1 Moraxellaceae bacterium | reverse complement strand
CTGCACATAGCCCACCACGATATAGGGCAGGATTTTCCCCAGCATCACTTCCAGCGGCTGCACCGGTGTCGCCAGCAGGTTTTCCATGGTGCCGCGTTCGACTTCGCGGGTGATGGCCATGGCCGTCATGATGATCATGGTCATGGTGAGGATGACGCCCATCAGCCCGGGCACGATGTTGTACTGCGTCACGCCCTCCGGGTTGTAGCGCCGGTGCACGCGCAGCTCGAAAGCGGGATCACCGCCGCGCAATGCAGCCAGCGGACCGGTCAGGTCGCCATCCAGTCCATGCAGATTGATCTGCTGTAACGCGGTCAGGGCATTGCTGGTGGCGGCGGGGTCGGTGGCATCGGCGCTGACCAGCAGCACCGGCTTTTCGCCACGCACCAGGTTGCGGCTGAAATCCACCGGCACTTCGATGACGAACTGCACATCGCCTTCGGCCAGCAGCTTTTCCATCTCCGCTTCGTTGTCCACTTCCTGCACGAACTTGAAATAGCCGGAATTCTCGATGGCGGCCAGCAGGCGGCGCGCCAGGGGCGAGTGGTCCTGCACGAAGACCGCAGTGGGCAGGGCCTTGGGGTCGGTATTGATGGCAAAGCCGAAAAGCACCAGCTGTATCACCGGAATGCCGACCATCATGGCGAAGGTCAGGCGGTCGCGGCGCATCTGGATGAATTCCTTGTAGAACACTGCGAACAGGCGGCCCAGGGAGAAGTTCATGCATTGGCCCCTGTCTTGCCTGCGGCGCCTGGCTGCGCAGCCTGGAAATTGTCGCTGGAAGATTGCATGAGCTGGATGAAGACATGCTCCAGCTTCACATCCGTGGGTGCGAGTTCCAGGCCATGCGTCTGCGCGAATTGCTGCAGCGCCGGCAACAGCACTGCTTCATCACGGCCGCAGACGTGAACCACGGTGCCAAAGGGCACGACCTGCAAGGCCCCCGGCAAGTCGCGTATGGCGCTGGTCAGGTCCAGCGCGACATGTCCCGACAGCGCCCAGGTTTTCAGCCCGGATTGCGCGATCAGTTCAGATGGCGAACCATCGGCCAGCATCTTGCCATAGGCGATATAGGCGAGGCGGTGGCAGCGTTCGGCCTCGTCCATGTAATGCGTGCTGACCAGCACCGTGATGCCGCGCGCGGACAGCTGGTGTATCTCTTCCCAGAAATCACGACGTGCCTTGGGATCGACGCCGGCGGTGGGTTCATCCAGCAACAGCAGCTTGGGTTCATGCAGCAGCGAGGCGGCGAGGGCGAGGCGTTGTTTCCAGCCGCCCGACAGCGAACCGGCCAGCTGCGTGGCGCGCGAGGCCAGGCCCAGTTCCTCCAGCGCTTTTTCCACGGCCTGCTTGCGGTTTTCCATGCCATAGACACGGGCCACGAATTCCAGGTTCTCGCGTATGGACAGGTCTTCGTAATAGCTGAAGCGCTGCGTCATGTAGCCGACTTCGCGCTTGATGGCGCCGCTTTGCGTGCGTATGTCGTAGCCCAGGCAAGTGCCTTCGCCTTCGTCGGCGGTGAGCAGGCCGCAGAGCAGCCGTATGGTGGTGGTTTTGCCGGAGCCGTTGGGGCCCAGGAAGCCGAAGATTTCGCCGCGCTTTACCTGGAGATCGACATGGTCGACCACGGCGCGCTCATCGAAGCGCTTGGTCAGTCCGCGGACATCGATGATCACATCCTTGGCCTGCGCCATGAGAGCTTCCTTCTTCTCTGCCCGCGCGCGGCCGGGCGCTATTTTTATTTGGCGGCGATCTGGTTGTCGGCGAGCAGGATGTCCACCGGCTGCCCGGCGCGCAGCTGTTCCGGCTGCGTGGGCGTGGCTTCCACCAGGTAGACCAGCTTCTGGCGCTGCTCCTGGCTGTAGATCACCGGCGGCGTGAATTCGGACTGGCTGCTGATGAAGCGTATGGTGGCGGGAATTTCCACCGGGCAGCCGTCGCAACGCACTTTCACCACCTGGCCGGGCTTGAGTTTGGGCAGGCTGGCCTGGGGTACGAAGAAACGGATCTTGAGATGGCTGGGGGCGTAGAGGTCCAGCACCGGCTGGCCGGCATTCACCCATTCGCCGGGACGGAAATAGATCTGCTCGATACGGCCGTTTTCCGGCGCATGCAAGGTTTTCTCATCCAGCTTCCAGCGATTGATGGTTTCTCCGGCGCGCGTGGCGGCGATATTGGCCGTGGCGGCCTGGCGCTGCTGCGAGCGCGCAGCCAGCTCGGCGGTTTTCAGCTGCGCGCGCAGTTCCGCCACGCGCGCGGTCTCGCCATCCAGCAGGGTTTGCTGGCGGTCCAGGTCCTGCTGGCTGACATAGCCGCGGCTGAAGACTTCACGCTGCCGCTTGAGCTGGCGTTCGGCCAGCTGGCGGTTGCTTTCGGCCTGCGCCAGCTGCGCGCGTATGACGGCGATTTCTTCCGGGCGTTTGCCGGTGTCGAGATCGCGGGCATTGGCCTCGGCCTGGGCCAGCTGTGCCCGCGACTGCGCCAGCGCCGCGCTTTCCGGCGTGGCTTCCAGGCGCGCCAGGGTCTGGTCCAGGCTGACGCTGTCGCCGCGGTCCACCAGCAATTCCTGCAGGCGGCCGCTTTGCGAGGGGGCCAGGCGCACCAGGTCCACATCCACATAGCCCTGGAAGCTGGGCAGCTCGTCGCCACCGCAGCCGGCCAGCAGCAGGGGCAGGGCAAAGGCGCAGCGCTTTTTCATGAAGCGTCCTTATAAGGGCGGATCAGTCTTGCTTCAGTTATCGCTCAGGCATCAGCACGACGGCTGGCCTGCAGGCCGGCCAGGCTGAAGCGCACGATATGCTCGGACAGCGTGTTGATCTCTTCTTCCGTGCTGGGCACTTTCACGCCCAGGCGCGTCAGCATGGGTTCGGCCATGCCGTAGTGGAAGCACTGGCAGACCACGCTCACGGTGAAGCGGTTCAGTTCCTCTTCGCTGGGTTCATAACCCAGCACCGCAGTCACCACCGACTTCATGATGCTGAACTGGTGGCTGACGATTTCCTTGACCAGGAAATCCAGGGCCTCGGTCTGTTCCACGAACTCGCGCACGCAGATGCGCAGGCGGTGGTCTTCATTGGTGCAGACGACGCGGCGCATGAGGTTGTGCACCAGCCAGTGCAGGCGGGTGGCGGGGTCTTCGCCGCGCACGGCCTCGGTTTCCAGCGGGAAGCTGGCGATCATCTCTTCGGCCTGGGCTTTGATCACGGCCTGGTAGAGGCCCATCTTGCTGCCGAAGTGGTAGTTGATGGCGGAGACATTGGCCTTGGCCTTGTCGGCAATGTCACGGGTACGGGCGGCTTCAAAACCGACGCTGGCAAACAGCGGGGCGGCGGCTTCGATGAGGGCGGCTCGGGTGGCGGCACTGGAATCGGTGCCAACGGCGGACAGCGGACGGATACGGTACATGCTGGACTCCTGGAGCCCGCGATACGCTGCGGGAGGCGCGCGCTGGGAACATTAAATCACGCGTTTGAAATTACTGTTTCGGACCCGTCATGACAAGTAGGGGCGGCAAGTTTTTGTTTATACCAGCCCGTATGTACACATACTAGCCAGTATGTTAGAAAGCCCCCATCACTGCTGACAGGCTACCGACGTTCCTCTTCATGTCTCCCCAGCGCGAAAAACTACTGGCGTCCCTGCGCGAGACCGCCAGGCTGCACAGCCCTCATCTGCCGGACCTGTCCACGGTCGCGGCCCATGCTGGTGTCAGTGTAGAAGAGGTACGCGAACATCTGGGACCGTCCGAGAACTTCGCGGCTTTGTTGTCCTATCAAAGCCCTGTACAGGACACCCGTGACCGCATCATTGCCAGTGCCGCCCGGGTCTTTGCCGAGAAGGGTTTCCAGCGCTCCTCCCTG